>DATFCF010000277.1:0-4977 GCA_035253445.1 Mycobacterium sp. | reverse complement strand
ATCCCTCCGCCAGCTTCTGCAGGATCTGCGCCAGCCGCAGACCCGGCTGGCGGGCGGCCTCAATGACCGCGCGGTCAGGCTCGGCGGCGCGAAACTGGGGGTCGTTCGCATACAGGTCGGCGATCCGGCGGGCCAACCGCTCTTGCCTACCTTCTGGCAGATCGCCAAGGCCCGGAAGTTCGTGCGAAACGTCACTGGTCATGTATGCGCCTTTCCCTCGACTCTCGCTAAGACCAGCGCGTAGGGCCCCGCAGTTCGTTCCTTTCTGTGAATGTGACGCTCTGCACACCGGTCTGATTGTGGATTGACCTGGGCCGCTTGCCTATTCGCCGGTGAAGCCGTCAGGAAATCGCCAGCCGCCTCACAGGGAGAGGACGGCACAGTACGATGCCCATGACATAGGAGGTAACGGGTGACGACGGCCAAGGCCGTGCGGGTCAGCGACCAGGCCGCATTCCGCCAACGGTTGCTTGATGCGCTGGAGGAGTCGATCGCCGAGGACGATTATCCGGGCACCACGGTCGCCGACATCGTGCGGCGCGCGAGGACGTCGCGTCGCACGTTCTATGAGCACTTCGACAGCAGGGAGTCGTGTTTCGTCGCGCTTCTCGCCGACGCGAACGCTGAGCAGGTCAGACAGATTTCAGCGGCGGTCGATCCGGGCGCGCCGTGGAGAAGCCAGGTGCGGCAGGCGATCGAGGCGTGGATCTCGTCAGGGGAGTCCCGGTCCTCGCTGATGTTGAGCTGGATCCGGGACGTGCCGTCGCTCGGCGACGCGGCTCGGCGCCTACAGCGCGATGCGATGGAGAACTTCATCGCGATGGTGCAGGCGCTCGGCGGCACCGAGGAGTTTCGCACCGCAGGCATCGGTCCGGTGTCGCGTCAGCGCATCATCATGTTGCTGGGCGGGTTGCGAGAGTTGACCGCGATCACCGTCGAAGAGGGCGGGCGGATGAGCGACATCACCGAAGAGGCGGTCGATGCGTCGATCGCCCTGCTCAGCCCGCGGTCGCAGACGGGCTAACCAACACAGTGCTTTTCATGGTTGGTAGGGCAGGCGTGAGCACGGCGTCGTCGTAGATGGGCCCGCGGCGATTTCATGAAGTCCGGTTGCCGCATGCAGGATCTGGTAGATCGCCGTTCCCTGGCGGTAGTAGCCGAAGCATGCCTTGCCATCTTCGGTACTAGGGCGTACCGTGGCCGGTACCTTGGAGTACCACCACGGAGGTGACATGGCTGAGGTCACGGCAGATCCAGTGCGGCTCCCGCCCGGCCCGCGGATCCCGAAGATCGTCATGGGCGTCGCGTTCCTGACCGCGCGGCACCGTGCGGTCGCGGCTGTGGGCCGGCGATATGGCACCAGCTTCACCGTTGACCTACCGATCTTTGGTGAGACGGTCGTGATCAGTGACCGGACCCTGATCAAGGATCTGTTCACGACGAAGAGCGAACTGGTCGGCCGAGCATCAAACCTCGGCACGGTGCTCGGTCCGGGATCCACCTTCAGCCTCGACGGAAACGAGCATCGCGAACGCCGCAAACTGCTCGTGCCGCCGTTTCACGGCAAGCGGATGGCCGGCTACGAGGCGATCGTCGAAGACGAGGTGATGCGCGAGATCGCTTCCTGGCCCGAGGGGCGCGACTTCGAAACACTGCAGCCGATGATGCGCATCACGCTCAACGCCATCCTGCGCACGGTGTTCGGGGCGCAAGGAAGTGCCTTCGACGAACTGCGGCAGCTGTTTCCGACGATGGTGCCACTAGCTTCGCGGATGGCGGTGATGCCTGCGATCCTGCGCAAGGATCTGGGCGCCTGGAGCCCGTGGGGAAAGGTACAGCGCCACCGCAAGCGCTACGACGAGATCATCGCCGCGCTCATCGCAGAGGCCCGAGCCGACCCGGCGTTCGAGGACCGCAACGACGTGCTCGCGCTGATGCTGCAGGCGCGGTACGACGACGGTTCGCCCATCTCCGACGGCCATGTCGCCGACGAGCTGCTCACGTTGTTGGCCGCGGGCCACGAGACGACCGCCACCACGTTGGCATGGGCGGTCGAGCGGTTGCGTCGGTATCCGCGGCTGCTCGCCAGGCTCACCGCCGAAGGCGATGCGGGCGGATCGGAGCTACGCCAGGCCACGATCTGGGAGATCCAACGAACCCGCCCTGTCGTCGAGGCGACGACGCGGGTAACCCGTGAGCGAATACGGCTGGGCGAGTGGGTCATTCCGAAGAACCACGCCGTGATCGCGAGCATCACGATGGCGCATGACTCGGAGCAGAATTTCACCGATCCGGGCGCGTTCAATCCGGATCGTTTCCTCGGCGGGAATCCGGACACGCATACCTGGATCCCGTACGGCGGAGGCATCCGCCGGTGCATCGGCGCCGCCTTCGCGAACATGGAAATGAACGTCACGCTGCGTACGCTGCTGCGCGAGTTCGAGTTCGGCACCAGCTATGCCGCGGGGGAGCGGCGCCATTCGCGAGGTATCGCCACCGCCCCCGCACGCGGCGGCCGTGCCGTCGTCTACCGGCGACAGGCCGGGATCCGGCAGAGCAGTGGCAGCGACGCGGAACGGGTGCCGGCGTGATGGCGCCGGAAGCGGTTGTCGGCGTCGGTCGGGGCATCGAGCTGTGCTATCAGGCAACTGGCAGTCGGGACGATCCCCCGTTACTGCTGATCGCCGGGTTGGGGCAGCAATTACATTCGTGGCCGGACGATTTCGTCACTGCGCTGGCCGGGCGTGGCTACCTGGTCACGCTTTTCGACAACAGGGACGCCGGCCGGCCGACACACATGAGCTAGGAGTCGAGATATGAGCAAGTCCAAGCGCACGATCAGTGGCCGCACGGCGGTCATCACCGGCGCGGCGTCCGGCATTGGTCGCGCACTGGCACAACGGCTTTCGGCGCATAGCTGCCCGGTGGCCATCGCCGACGTCGACGAGAAGGGACTCAAGGAGACGGCGGCCTCGCTGAACGGCCCGACCTTGGTGCGAATCCTCGACGTCCGCGACGCCGACGCTCAGCGCGACTTCGCCGGCGAGGTCCGCGAATGGGCGCCGAAGCCGATCGGCGCCGTGTTCAACAACGCGGGTGTCGCGGTGGCCTCCAGCGTGCTTGATGCGGTGGTCGAGGACGATAATTGGCTGTGGGACATCAACTTCGGTGGCGTGGTCAACGGCACCAGGGCGTTCCTGCCGATCCTCGTCGAGCAGAACGAAGGCGCCATCGTCAACACGTCGAGCGTGTTCGGCCTGGTCGGGATGCCGAACCAAAGCGCCTATTGCTCAGCCAAGTTCGCGGTCCGCGGGTTCACCGACTCACTGCGGCAGGAGCTGCGGGGCACCGGCGTAACGGCCATCAACGTGCACCCCGGCGGCATCAACACCAATATCGTGCGTAACGCCCGGTTCCGCAAGGATCCCGAAGGCCGTGGCCGCAGCCACGAGGAGATGGCGAAGGAATTCGCGGCCATCACCATGACGGAGCCCGTCAAAGCGGCCGAGATCATCCACTGCGGAGTGGAGCAGGGAAAGGCGCGAATCCTGGTCGGCCCCGACGCGTACATGTTCGACACGCTCGCCCGGCTCGCTCCCACGCGCTACTACGACATTCTCGGCAGGGTGGCGTCCGTCCTCAGAAGGCGCAGTCAGGCGACCGATGTGGCCTTGGCACGCTCGTAGAGCGTCTCGTCGTGGGCGCAGACGATGAATAGGTCGGCCTCTTTTCGCCGGTAGAGCTCGGCGAGGCGGGCATGATTGTCGCGCACCCGTTTCCGATCGAGAGCAACCACAGCCTCCCAGGCCGCGAGAACAGCCGGCATGCGAGATTCGCCGTCGAGCTTGCTGTGGTGAAAGAACGCGTCTCCTCCGTGCAGCACCCACCGGTGACCGGCGTCGACGGCGATGCAGGCATGGCCGCGGGTGTGGCCAGGCAATGAGATCAGAACGATTCCCTCAGAGATCTCGGTGAGTTCCTTGGCGGCGGCGAACCCCCGCCATCGCTCGCCATCGGGGTTGTGCTGCACGATCTTTGGGTTGTGTGACCACTGGGCGGGGCGGTAGCGCATCCTTTCATTCCGCGATTGCGGCTTCATCGCCGAAAGCGCCTCGGTGGCAGTCACATGAACCTGCGCGTCGGGAAAGTCGGCGATACCACCGATATGGTCGGAGTCGAAATGGGTGACCACGATGTGGCGCACGTCGTCTCGGCGGAAACCCAGCCGCTCGACCTGCCGCACGGCTGTTTCGTCGTGGTCGAACACCGGCCTGATGATGTGCCGTACCGGCCCGGCCCGGTTCACGGGATCCGCGCAGTCGTGTGACCCGAACCCGGTGTCGACCAGCACCAGACCGTTGTCGGTCTCGACGAGCAGTACATGACACACCACCGCAGGCATCAGGACGGGATACATCGTGCCGCAGTTGAGGTGGTGCACTTTCACGACTCGACAGATCCTGTCGCCGTCAGCAATTCGGTTCGGCCGATCTGGCTGACCAGGCTGGCCGAATCGAAATAGATCCGCTCGTTGACGATGCGATCTCCTTCGAAGAAGAACACCGCGATGATCGGCACCCGAAATGACTTACCGGTCGGTGGCAAGCCATAAAATTCACCGAGATTGGTTCCAAGTAGGTCGAATTCGACGATCACCGTGTCGTCGGTGACGTGATGGCGGACGTTGTCGTGGCGCTGGTCGGGGAAAGCGGTCCTCGTCATGCGGTAGTAGGCCATCACCTCGTCGTCACCGTCGAACACCTGGCCCGTCGGCATGATCTCGTAGCGCGGATGGCCGTTGAAGGTGGCAAGGGTCCGGTCGAACTCCTGGGTCACCTCGGTGTCCATGTGCTCGGAGATGATCTCTAGGCGGCGCTGCCGCAGATCGTCGGCGATCATCTGTCAACTCTAAGCCGACGCCGAGGGCATTCACGGCAGATCTCGATGGCGTTAGTGTTGGCCATGAGCAACGAGCAC
>DATFCF010000276.1:0-4929 GCA_035253445.1 Mycobacterium sp. | reverse complement strand
CGGAGCTTTGCCGGAGGCAACGGGTTGCCGTAGTCCTTCATCACTACGGCTGGCCACATCGTCCCGGGTATCACCCTGGTCCAGTTGATACCGCCGTCCGACACCCATACTCCGTCGTAATCCTGTGGATAGCGCTGCACTTCCATCATCCCCTGACGGCCACCCCCCGATGTTCCCTGGAAATAGGAATAGATCGGAGACTTACCGTGGAGGGCGGTCGTCACGGCCTTGCCGATAAGAGTCATGTCGTGAGTGCTGCGGTGGGCCCAGTTGCGGATGAGTTCCCAGTCGAGCTCGTGAGTCTCGACGTCCAATCCCCAGTCAGCAAACCGCGGATCCCGGTTTCCCGCGTCGGTTTCGGCGCCTGCGAATCCGTTACGGAGAACACGGGGTAGGGACGCGATCCGGACGACGTCGGGATAGATCCAGGGGGCCGAGGCCCGGTTACCCTGACCGCCAAGTCCGAAGAAGCGGCCGTTCCACGCGAGCGGAACCCAGACTGTCGTTTTCACAACATGTCCACCCACCGACTGTTCTAAACGCACGTCACAGAAATCCGGGAGATTTGTCTCCAGCACGGCCTGTTCGACTCGGTTCGAGGTGATCGCATCGAAATTTTCCGGTTGCGCGTCATCAAGGGTCTCCCCATACTCGCCCGAGGTGTTCACCGTGACCGAAACCACCCGGACGCCCTCCAGATGCGCTACGGCGTCCTGCACCACAGCGACGGTGCAGCGGTCGAGGATGTCTCCGGGGCGCACAAGCTCGTCGGTAGAAACCCAATTGACGGGAGTAGAGGGGACAAGCGTTAGCGTTGAGTGCATTTCGCATTTCTCCTTGCGATTTGTACTTGAGTAACTTCGCCTACGAACTTAGGGAATACACACTTCGGGGCAGAGGAGCCTAGCGCCACCCGGCCGCGCCAGGCAGTGACTCGTTGCCGAGCGCCCAATCCACATCTGAAACAGTCAATCCGAAGCCGATCAGGCCGACGCACCTGCCTCAAGAACGTGGAGGTTGGTTACTCTGGTCTCGCGAGGTCCTTCGTGCTGACCCTGAAACTCACTGGGCGTTCCTGTGATCGACGCCACATTGCCGACCGTATGCTGGACCGTGCTCGAAGTCAATAGCGATCGATCGGTAGCTTCCTAGCCAACTGCAACCGGCCCGCATCGCTGGGAGAACTGCCACGCTCTTCTGGCCAATTCCGAAGCGGAGAAACCGAACCCAGCTCGAAGAATGAAGATAAGCACTTGTCAGACACTATCTTTCGGAGACGCTGACGTCGCCTCGCCTATCCTCACCGCTAGTCCACTTCGAGGAATATGCAAACCGCCCGTGACAGAATCAGCACTGGGAGCGCCTCCTGCACAGGCGCTAACTTTACGATCGATAGATATGAGGAGGGCCCATCGGGGCCGCCCCTCAATGGTGCCCCTGAGCGCCGGAACGGCTCCATCAATCACGGGGAAGGCCGGTTTCCGAACATGGGCATTTGCATGTGTACAAGAACTGAGATCCGTGACTGGTGGGCACGGATCGAGAACTGGTTCTCGCCAGGGATGTCCATGAACGGGCGACGACTGTCGTTATACGTCGCTGGTGATATGCGCCCGAACAACCTCTCGGCCGTTCTCGCTTCCAGTCCAGTCGCGCGTCCGAGCGAAATCGAACATGCCCTCGAACCGAGGCTGCCACCCTGCGCCGGCGGCCGCCAGAACTGACTCCAAGAAGTCGCGATAGAGCCACGCGTAACCATCCACGAGGCGTCCGGCATCGCCTGCAACCAAGGCGCGGTCCAACGCCTGGAGGTCGCGCCCCCCAGCATCTACGTAGAGCTCACGGAAGTTGTCCGGCTCGTTGAGTACTACCGCGTCGGAGGAATCCAAGGAGACGTACATGTCTACGTCAGGTCCGAAGCGGCGGTCTGGCCGGCGCGGCGCCCGAATACCAGAGCGTTGGCGTAGGCGTTTCCACTCCCCACATAGTGCTTCCCCACGACCCCACCGGTCACTTCGCCGGCGGCATACAACCCAGGGATCGCATTCCAGTGTCGGTCGAGAACGTGTGCGTCCGCATCGATCTGGGGCCCTACGGCCGTCAAAGGCATGTGCCAGAGGCGAAGCTCGGTGGCATAGAACGGCGGAGTCGCCACGGTCTTGAATACCGGTGCCTGCTTATCGAAGAACCTATCTCGACCGCAGTGACAGTCAGCGTTGTAAGTCTCCAAGGTTGCAGTCAGAGCCGGAGCCGGAATTCCCAGCTTGTCTGCAAGCTCGGGAATGGACTGGGCGACATGGACATTCCCGATCTCAACCATCTCGTCGATCACGGGTTCGACGAAGTCCTCCCACGGGTGCCCCTCGGGAAAGTTCACCTTGCGGTGCTGCGCGGTGGTACCCGGCTGCGCCTCGCGCTTTGTCCTGTCGTCCCACAGCGCAAATACGGGCCCCGACTGCGCCGACGTCACAGCTTCGGCAACGTTGTATGGAGACATCTCGTCCATGTAGCGACGCCCCTGAGAATTGACCACGACCATCCAGCCGGGCAGGTACGCCCCCTCATTCTCGTGCGTGAAGTTCGCACGCAGGCGCAAGACACCGTTGTCATGCCCGGTGATGTCGGCACCGGCTTGTGCAGCCATCACCAGGCCATCCCCGCGGCTGCTGGGAGGACCTACGTACCAAAGCCAGTCGTCTGCAGCATGCGCCCGGGGGAAGTGCTCCTTCAGGAGCATGCGATTGGCGCCGAATCCACCGGTAGCCAGAATCGTGGCGCGCGAACGCATCTTCTCGTCTCCGGCCAGGGCGCCGACAACCCGTCCGGCGTCATCGCGCAGCAATTCCGTCACCCGGGTCTTGAGGACGACATCGACGTTGCGGCGGCGCTTCACCTCGGCAAACAGTACGTCGACAATGTTGGCGCCCAGGCCCTCGAAGACGTGCGCCCGGGGCACTCGCTCATCGCCGGCGAAGATGATGCCGGTGCACTTCGCCCCCAGCCCGACCAGCCATGAGATCGTCGGCCCCGAGTCGTAGGCCAACCTGTTCGCGATCGCGGGGAGCACCTCCCAGTTGTTCAATACCTGGTACTCGCGCGATAGCTCCTCGGCAGTGTCCGAAATACCCTCTGCAGCTTGAAATTCGGTCCCAGCGGCCATAACGATACCCGTTGACCAGGCGCTCGCGCCCCCGACGTGGTCTTCGCTGTCGACCAGCACCACGCTCAGGTTCGGATCGTCAGACGCTTGCAAGGCTGCGCTCAACCCGGCAGCCCCCGTCCCGATTACAAGCACGTCGATATCGAAGTCGTCTGCCACGTCGTCGGCCCTTCCAGTATCCGGACGCCCACCGATGGGGGTTCCTATTTATCGATCGCTAGTTTCCCTGGACAGTAGCTCGGATATTCGTTCGAGGTCAACGAGATACTGACCTTTAATTTTCCTAGACTTACTTAACCATCGCTCGGTAGCCTGTCGTGGTGACTGTCTCCTCTCCCGCAAACTCGGCGATCGAAAATTCGAACCAGAACTCCTCGGTCCTCTCCGCACTCGCACGTGATCTACGCGCGGCCATTCGGAGAGAGCACAGCTCTTGGACTGTCGGTGCGATCGCCCAAGTGGGCGGCGGACGGTCTGCATTGACCGCGATAGCCGAGCTTTCGGAAGCATCGGGTCACAAACGCGTCGCCGTTCGGGCCGAAGTGCCCGGCGCCGGAGGGCTGAGCATCGGATCATTACGCGACCAGTACCTGATCCTCGAGCAGCTCCGGTCTCACGATGTTCCGGCCCCCGAGCCAATCCTCATTAGCGAGGGCAGACACGAGGACACCTTCGACCTGCTCGTCACGGAGTTCATCGAAGGCGATGTACCCCATCCATGGCGTAGCACCGGACGGGAGGCCATCAAGGCCCTGAGAAGCGACCGTCGATTCCGCGACGACTTCCTGGAAAAGCTGGCGGCGATCCACGCGATCGCACCTACGAAACTCCCGGCGAACCTGGCGCATGATGGCCTCGAGTCCGCCCGCACCCATCCTGGACGGTCGCGTGAGCGTAGCCGATCGTGGATCGGCAGCAGCCGCATGTTCAGCGACGATCCTGTACTGACATTCACGATGCTGTGGCTAGAACAGCACCAGGTCGCGCAGACCTACTCGCCCGGACTCATTCATGGTGACTACCGCCTGGGTAACCTAGTGGTGGGAAACGATTCGGTGCGCGGAGTCTTGGACTGGGAACTGGCCGAGGCTGGTGAGATCCTCTCGGACGTCGCCTGGCTTTGCGGTCCACAGGGACACATCGACGGCCGACCAGCCGGGTTGTTCGCATCCGAGGAAGACATCGTTTCCGGATACGAGACATGGACGGGACGCCGAGTACCGGCTGAACTGTTCGCCTACCTAAAAGTGGAAGGAACGTTGCGGACCGCCGCCGTGTGGGCTCAGCTGAGCGCGGACGAACATGCTCGCGGGAGTCACGCGATGGCACGTCGCTGTCAGGACAGCGTCGTCAACTTGATTGGTCAGTGCGCTCAGGTACTCGGCCTTCCGCAGGGCGAGGATGGACGGGCCGACAGATCCGGCGCGCTTGCGCGGGGGCTCGCCTCCATGAGCACAGAGATCCTCAAGGACGTCTCGTCGGAGCCCACCGCCAAGAGCCAGGGGCCTGCGACGCGAGGCTCCCAACTGCTCCTCCGTCGAATCGTCGACATGAGCCGAAGCGGCCCCTATGCCGAGTACGAGGAAGCATGCAAGCGGCTGGTAGGCGAATCAGGCTTCGAGGACCATGTGCAGCGAGTCAGCACTGCACAGCAACTCTGTGCCGCCCTGGCTTGGATGTCCACGGAGGATCCGACGGCACTGGAATCGCATGAGGTCCGGCGGGTCGTTGGCTGGTCGGCCGAGCCAGGCATCGCGTTCGCCAACCAG
>DATFCF010000275.1:0-2763 GCA_035253445.1 Mycobacterium sp. | reverse complement strand
TGCTGCTGAAGCCGCTGCTGACCGCCCTGTTCCTGCGCGCGGGCGCGGTCGGCGGCATGCTGACACCGGCGCTGGCCACCGGCGCAGCGGCGGGATCGGCTGTCGCGCTTGCCCTTAATCACTTGGCGGGCACCGATATCCACGTGTCAGCGGTCTCCTTGACATGCGCCGCAGGCGTGCTGGCGATCACGCAGCGGGCACCGGCGTTCGCGGCCCTGTTCGTCTGGGAGCTGGCGCATCCGCCGTACTGGCTGTTTCTGGTGTTCGCCATCGCCGCATACGCCGCGCACGGTTTGCGAGTGCTTCGCGAGCAGCACGCAAAGACTACTGAGGAGCCTTGACCCACATGCCGGCATCGCCGACGATGCCGACCGGTACGGCACCGGACAGGCTGACGTTCTGCACGCTGGGGCCGGCCGCCACGATCGTGGTGTCCTGCAGGATCGGCAGCACGGTGGACATGTTCCAGAGCCGGGGCTCGACGGCGGTGATGACGTCGTTGATGTTCTCGGTACCGTGCAGCGCCGCCTCGATCTTCGGCTGAATGCTGCGGTCACAGATGCCGGTGATATTGCTCGGCGCCTGGACGAGTGCGCCGGATTCGGGCGCAGGACTGGGCGTGGTCGGCGTGGCGGTGGTGGTCGGCGGCGTCGGCGGCGTCGGCGGATCGCTGGTGGGTCGCGGCGACGGCGTCGGCGACTCTGACGACTCTGCGGTGGTGGTTGACACCGCCGTCGCCTCGAGAGCCGGGCAGCCGTAGCGCGAGGCCAAGGCGGTCGCGAGATCACCGCCGGCCTCATGCCAGCCGACGACGGCGTCGACGCGGTTGTTGGTCAACGCGTCGCCGTAGAGCACAGGCGGATCCAGCGCCGACACGGAGGCGCTGATGCCGACATTGCGCAGTTGGTCCGCGGCGGTGTTGGCGACGGCCACCGACGTCGGATCATTGGCTGCCACGCCGATTACCAGCGACAGCGGAGCACCGTCCTTGGTGATGAGTCCGCGATTGTTCTCCGGTACGGGAGTTCCCGGTGTCGGCGGCGGGCTCGTCTCTACGGGCTCGACCTGATAGCCCGAGTCGCCCAACAACCCGAGCGCGTCTTCTTTCGTCAGCGCCGGAGGTGCGGTGGGCACGTAACCCGGATCCGACGGGGAACGCACCTGCGCCTGGGCGAGCGTCACCGTGTTGTCGTCACCGGCCCCAACCGAAGCCAGTAGGTCGACGTCGAGCAGGCCCAGAATCGCTTTGCGCACTACCGAATCCGCCAACGCGGGCTGCTGAGCACGCAGCGTCAGCTGCATCACGCGGGGGGTGACGATGCGCGCGGTCCGCACATCGGGGATCGCGGACAGTTGCGCGAACGCCGCCGCACCGCCGTGCACCTGCGCGACCTGCGTGTCGCCGTTACGGATCGAATCGGCCAGCGCCGCCGTCGCGCCGCCGCGGCGCAACAGCACCTGATCGGGCTTGGCCGGCGCACTCCAATAGCGGTCGTTGCGGGCCAGCAGGATCTCGTCGCGCTGCGGGTCAATGGTCTCGACACGGAACTGGCCGCCGGTGACGGGAAGCGCGCGCACCAACCCGGCTGCGAAACCGCCCGGCACGTCCTTGACGATGTGGGCCGGCAGGATGTTGTTGAACAGCTCCCGCCACGCGGGATACGGCTGCGAGAACGTCACCACCGCGACCTTGCCGCCCTCGACCGACTGCACGCCGGTGATCAGGTCGTAGCCCGCGGGATCCACCACACCGGGCTGGCTGACCATCTGGCGCCACAGGTACCAGAAGTCGTCGGCGGCGATCGGGGCGTTGTCGGTCCATTGCGCCTCGGGGCGGATCTTGTAGGTGACGGTGAACGGCTCCTCGCTGGTGACCTCTGCCGATTCCAGCAGCGTGGGGTCGAGCTCCCAGCGCGATCCCGTCGGCGACTTCGGGTCAGGAACCGGCCGGAACGAGCTGGGCAGCACCAGCGAACTGATGGCAGCGTTGACCGGGGACTGGTCGGACAGCAGATGCGGGTTGAAGCCGGGGCCGATCGAGTCGATGGCCATGATGATCTGCGTCGCACGCGGCGGCGGAGGTGTCGTCGTCTCGGTGGTGTCGGTGCTCTGCGGGGCAGGCGGCGGGCTGACCGTGCAGGCGGCCCCGACCAACAACGCGGAGGTCAGCGCGCCGGCAACGGCGCTGACGCGTCGCAGGGTCGTCGGCACGTCCTTCAGGGTATCGGCCGGCCTAACTGCGGGCCTTGGCGCGAGAGCGGTTCCGGCCCCGGGTGGTGGCGTCCAGTTCGACCTTGCGCACGCGGACCATCTCGGGGGTCACCTCAACGCACTCGTCTTCGGCGCAGAACTCCATCGCCTGCTCGAGGCCCAACTCCAGTGGGCGGGCCAACGTCTCCATGACATCGGCGGTCGATGACCGCATGTTCGTCAGCTTCTTCTCGCGGGTGACGTTGACGTCGAGATCCTCCGCACGCGGGTTGATGCCGACGACCTGGCCCTCGTACGTGTCCTCACCCGGTTCGACGAAGAACTGGCCGCGGTCGGCGAGCTGGATCATGGCGAACGGGGTGATCGAGCCGGAGCGGTCCGACACCAGCGATCCGGTGTGGCGGGCCCGGATCTCGCCGGCCCAAGGCCGGTAGCCGTCGAACACCGCGTTGGCGATGCCAGTGCCACGGGTCAGCGTCAGGAAGTCCGTCCGGAAGCCGATCAGCCCACGGCTGGGCACGATGAAGTCCATCCGGACCCAGCCCGCGGCGT
>DATFCF010000274.1:0-10012 GCA_035253445.1 Mycobacterium sp. | reverse complement strand
GACGGGTTGGCGATGCCCGACCTGCGTATCAGAAAAGCGACTGAAGATCGTCGGGTGGGCGGGCGCATCGGCCTGTCCGATTTCGTTGCGATGATCGACATAGTTGACGCCGACGCACAGGATCTTCTCCGGATCGGGGATCGGGGGGAGGTATTCGACGTCGAGCAAGGCGTGGTCAGGCTCGCGTCCCGCACTCAGGTCGGCCAACCGGCCGAGCAGCCCGGCGTTCAGTGCCTCGCGCAGCGAACCGGCCCGACCGCCGAGAAGCGCTGGGGCATCGATGATTCCGTCGCCGGAGACGACGCCGAACGACACGTGATCGGCTCGTCGGTAGGTGAGCAGTCTCATCGGCAGGCCTTGGCCATGGCGTGTCGCGTGTGCCGCGCCCTGCGCCCGATCCTGTTCCCAGCGGCCAGTGCTCGATCGAAATGCGGGGGCATCGCGTCTCCTTCAACGTTGATGCCCTCAATGTATGAGGTGAGTAGTGGTCGACCGCTATCCGTTCCACGCGCCACTATCCCCGCGACGCACCCGTGTGCGCTGGCAGAGATGCGTTGGGCGGCGTCGAGCGCCCGCGCGCGTACACCGATCAGATGGTGTCCCCCGATCCGATGACGTCGGGCGGGGGTGCGGGTTGTGAGGTAGGGCTAGACGGTATGGGGTGACCGTCCGGCGTTGAGTCGGGGGGTTGCGGGCCGGGGCCTCACTCACCCATGTTCGTGGGTTACCGAGTAGGAAGTCGCCTGCCCGGTCTATCCAACAGTGGTGGGAGGCCCCGGTGTTTACCGAGCGTACGAGTATTGGGCTGGATGTGCATGCACGTTCAGTGGTCGCAGCGGCAATCGACGGTGTCACCGGTGAAGTGCTTCAGACCCGGTTGACCCCGTCCTACGAACACATCCAGTCATGGATACAGCTGATGCCGGGTCCGGTGGCGGTGGCTTATGAGGCTGGTCCGACGGGTTTCGGGTTGTATCGGGCGTTGACTGGTGCGGGGGTCCGGTGCGAGGTGGTGGCGCCGTCGAAGTTGCAGAAGCCTTCGGGTGACCGGGTGAAAACCGACGCCCGCGATGCGCTGCATTTGGCCCGGTTACTGCGCCTGGACGAGGTCACGTCAGTGTCGATCCCGAGTGTGGACCAAGAGGCGTGCCGCGATCTTGTGCGTGCGCGGGAGGACTGCCGTGGTGATCTGATGAGGGCGCGTCATCGACTGTCCAAGCTGCTGCTGCGCCACGGCATCGTCTACTACGGAGGAAGAGCCTGGACCGGCTCGCACGATCAATGGCTGCGCACCCAAGCGGCACCGCAATTGAGGTCGCCGGCAACCCGGATGGCCTTCGACGCCGACTATGAGCACGTGTTGACCATGCAGGCCCGACGCGCACGTCTGGACTCGGCGATCGAGGACATCGCCGCCGACAGTGAATTCACCCCCGTTGTGCGTCGGGTGTCGTGTCTTCGAGGGGTCAGCACGTTGACCGGCTTCGCGCTGGCGGTCGAGATCGGCGACTGGAATCGGTTCACCGGCAACACCATTGGATCATTCGTCGGATTGGTGCCCTCGGAGAGCTCGTCGGGTTCCTCGCGGTCACAGGGGCCGATCACCAAGACCGGCAACACCCATGTGCGCCGGTTACTGGTCGAGGCGGCCTGGCATCACCGGCCCCGATACCACGTGGGAGCGGTGATGCGTTCACGGTGGGATCGAGCACCGGCAGCGGCCCGCGCCCGCGGCGATGAAGGCAACCGCCGCTTGCACGCGAGGTGGGTGGGTTTCCTCGCACGCCGCAAGCGATCGACGGTGGCCAACGTCGCCATCGCCCGAGAACTGGCCGGCTGGTGCTGGTCGCTGGCGGTCATGGACGACTAACGAGCCACCCTGATCTGCTTGCTGTCCGACCCTGGTGGTGGCAGCGCGTGGATCCGACCCGCGACTCAACTATGAGCAGACCCAGCCGGGCCGACGCTCGACTCTAGACAAGCGGATGCGATCCAGCCGAAACACCGTCCTGCGGTAACCAACCCGCGAATATCAGTCTGACCGCGCGTCGCCAACCGACACGCTCACCACCCGGTCGCCAGCAAGCAACGAGGCGCCGTCGGGGAACTCTCCCCGGCGGCGCCTCCCCTTGCCCTCTTGACAAACTTCTCTACATATCAGTTGAGCGTCGCTCTGGCGTCCAGGCGCTGCTGGGTACGAGTGTTCTCTCGAGTGACCGAGGGGCTAAACCCGTACCGCAGGCGGTAGTCTCGCGCGAAGCGACCCAGGTGGGTGAAACCGCTCGACAGTGCGGCGTCGGTGACGGTCAGTTGCGGATCGCCGGATAGGAGCCGGTGCGCCGCGTCCAGACGGGCGTCCCGCAGGAAAGCCGAGGGCGACTTGCCATATCGGGTGCGGAATCCGTCTTGAAGCGTGCGCAGACTCACCCCTTGAGACCGTGCCAGATCAGAAAAGTCGACGTCTTGCTCGGGTGCGGCGGCGACGAGCCTCGCCACCGTGGACGCCGCCCGCGCCGCCCGCCCCGGCGCAGGCCGCCTCAGCAGGTCGCTGGCCGAGTGCGGTTGGGCCAGCAGCAGCGAGGAAATAAACACACGCTCGAGTTCGCCGCCCATCTGGGGGGGCAGTGGTAGCCCTGAGTCGATGCCGTCGACGGTTTGCACCGCAAGTTTGAGCGCGGACGGCCACGTCGAATCGCCGGGCGTGGAGAGATTAAAGACGATTCTGCTCCCACCGCCCTCACCGGTGAGGCGGCCAAACGCCTGTTCGATGACCGACACGGGGATCTTCACCAGCATCTGGCGTGTGCCCGGGGAGAACTGGGCGACGAACTTCGACGTCGGCGACACCACACATGCCGATCCACGGTCCACCAGCTTGGTGGTGCCGTGCTCAGTGGAGACTTCCATGGTGCCGCGCAGCAGCACCATCCCGTAGAAGGCGTCCATGGGCTCAGAAGCCACGACCTCGACGACGCTGCGGAATTCGTGGTAGGCGAGCATAGTGTCGCCCATCCCCACGGCATGGAACGCCCAGCCAAACTGTTCACCGCTCTTGGCTCGCAGGATGTGAGGCGTGACCAGCCGCGACGCCTCACGCCAGCATTGACCGGCATCGTCGGTCCGCGCCAGGACATGACGTTCCAGCGGCTTTGCTGATCGAAAGTTGTTGGCTAGCAAGCTGTTGCCCATCGTGATCGCCCATCTGCAGCGCGATCACTGTGCCGGCGACTGCCGAAGCTGCTGAGCGATTCGCTGTCATACGTTCTGATCGCGGCCACCCTGCGCCTCGATTCCTATGATGCCGATCACACCGTAGTGTGCCTCACGTATTGAATGTGGCGCAACATTCATTTGTTGAGGAGCTCGGTGGATCGCCTCACGTGCCACCTCAGGAGCGGCCTCTGAGCGGCCTGACGGTGCTTGCGCCGAGAGCCGGTATGCACGCGGATCTCCCATCCAACGGGTTTCGAGCGGATCCCCCGGCGCGTGCAGCGCGGCGGCTTTCATGTCGAGCCCCTGCAGGTCTCTACCGGTCTGCTGGCTGGCCACCGCGGGCTTGCGTGCGGGCTCCTACCCTGAGCAGCGGTCGCCACTCAGTGCGGCGCGGCGGCGGTTATGGGTGCCTTGGCGGCCAAATCATTGGGCCCGGAGTGGGTTTCGCCGTTGAAGCAGAAGTCCACGCCCCGGTCCCAGGGTTCGTTCGGCAGGGGCGCCGGGGCCAGGACCACGATGTGCCGCTCAGTTACCGCTCCGCTGTTGTACTGCCGGTGCGGGATGCCGGCGGGCAGTACAACCAACGTGTTCGGACCGACCACGTGGTGTTGCAGCGCGACCTCGACGGTCAACTCGCCGTCGAGGACCAAGTAGTACTGATCGAAGGGGTGGATGTGCATATTCGGGCCGGCCGAGCCGGCGTCCACTTCGGCGTAGTTGATTACCGCGTGCAGGGATCCGCTACCGGGATCGGCGAGCGGTTGCAACCGGAATCCAGGCATCGCTTCGCGTAGGCCGCCGTCATCGACAGCACGCACGTAGCCCTCCTGGGTGGCTCGATGTTGGGGGGGCACGTCATCGACCGAATCGACCATCAGCGCGATGGGCGCGCCCGGTGTCGGGGCCGGGATGATCATTTCGAAGTGATTTTCTGCGCCGGGCCCGTCGTTCCAGTTGCGGTGGGCCAGCCCGGCGGGAATGAAGGCCAGCGTTCGCGCTCCGATTGTGTGCACGTGCTCGCCCAGCTGCAGGTTCATGGTGCCGTCGAGCAGGAAATAGAGTTGGTCGCTGGTGTGGTAGTGCAGGCCCGGGCCGCATCCGTTCTCCTGGATGACGCTGTGAATGAACATGGCGTCCTCCAAATGGGACACGAATTGTGCGCGGTAGCCGGGGAATCCGGTGTCGAAGGCCGCGGCGTCGTCAAATGGTCGGATGTATCGCATGGTGTCCTTCTCTAGTTTGGTGATGCTCAGTCCTGAGTGCTCGGACGCGGTGACGTTCTGTCGCCGCGTCCGAACGGCTGCCACGACGTTCCTAATGGGGGTGGGATGCATAGTGCTGCGCCAGCAGGTTCTTCCCGTAATCGCCGCCGTTGGGTGTGCGGACGATGGTGTGCACGTGAAAAGGCTCGGGACGGTCGTTGTCGAGGAAAATTCCTGGATGGTTGTCGTATTCGACGAGCAGGACGGGGCTGTGCACCTTGTAGTAGAAGGGATCCTCGGCGCCACTTCCGCCGATCCACGACACCCAACTCTGATCGAGATGGGCGCGCACCTGGTGCCGGCGTGCCGCGCCAGCCGCCTCCGGGAGGAGGTCGATGTGGGTATCGATCATCGACAGCAGCAACTCGCGTTGGCCGTGGCTCAACGCATCGGCACGCAGGCCGTCATAGGGCAAGACCAGATTGTCGCGGCCAGCGCCAGCGCGGTGGCGCCCGTCCACGGCGCCACTGAGATGGTGGGGCAAAGCTTCCATCGACTCGTACAGCACGGCGTTGCTTCGTTGCCCACTGTTGAGTGCTGTGATGAATTCCATTGCGCGGGAGCGGTTCTCGGAGAACAATTCGTCGCTGCGGAACTCTGCACCTAGGAAGGTGGGCGTGAGCACCACCTGACGGCCGATGATGAGGCAATGCACGTCGATGTGGTGGCCGGCCAATTGCCACCCCCAGGGCGCCTCCGTCGAGGGCGACCCAAAGATGGTGAACCAATAGCACCATTCGGTCAGTGTGTCGAGGTAGGCGCCGAGGAATCGGCCCAGTTCTGCGTTGAGCCGCATCGCCCCGCGCACGCGGCGGTACCCGACCGCACTGAGCGATGCGCTGATCACCTCCAGCGCCGCGGAGCGGATGATCGTGTCGAGGTCCTGCAATCGAAGACCGTGCTCGGGATAGGTCAGAAACGCGTTGGTCCACAGCTGCCAGTGCTCGCTGTCGATCGGCGAAACCGCCGCAGTGCGTTGATCTTTGGGCAATGCATTTAGGTAGGCGCGCGCAGCGGTGGCAGCCGGCTCTGGGTTGAATCCCTCGTCGCGGATCTCGAACAGGTCGGGAATCGGCGCGCCGTCAGTCGTGATCCCGACGAACGGTTGCTCGGCGGTCGCTTCGACCGGCGGCAGTGGCGCATCCCCGATCATTCGCAGCATCTGCGCGACGCCATCGTCGTCGGTGAAGTCCACGCTGCCCGCCGTTAGGGGCAGTCGCTCTGGCCGCGGTCCAAATCCTCGATATTCCATCGTATTTCACCCCTACCGAACGTCGAGTCTCATCGCTGCAGTAGATCGTGTAGTCGGTCCTTGAAGTGCTGAACAGCCTCAGGGGTTCGATCGTCGCACCGCGCGAGGATGTGCCCGTCGGGTCGTACCAGCAGCGCCCCGTCGTGTGTCAGCCCAGTCAGCTCGATCCACCATGCCGGGACATCGCCGTCGATGGTGACCACCGTCAACGGTGCATCACCGATCTCGGTCTGCGACCAATTCGGGCAGCGGGTAAGCAGGGTGAACGCCTGGGGGTCGAGTAGGTCCAGCGTGGAGAGCCGCCGGCCGTCGATGGTGCACCACGCGTGCGGCAACCGATCGCCGGGGTCCGCCCGTGGCCTGTATCCCTGGGCACCGTCGTGCGCGGCGGGGGCGTCGGCATAGCTGAACCCGATTTGCATCGCCAGGCTGTTGAGCCCGTCCCGCATCCCGGCGATGGCGGCGTCCCAATCTTGCTGCGGAGAGTCTTCGGCGAGCTGGAACACGCGCAGCGCCGACTCGGCGTTGGCCAGGCTTTGCGCTGTATTGGTCTCGGCGACGCGGCGGCGCTCGCTGTCGTAGGTGTCGAGGATGGCGGCATCGGCCAACCCGCTGCGCACGGCCTTGATCTTCCAGGCCAGGTTGTGGGCGTCTTGAATGCCGGTGTTCAATCCGAGCCCGCCGCTGGGAGGAAACCGGTGCGCGGCATCGCCGACCAGGAATACCCGTCCCTGCCGGAGCTGATCGGCGACCTGGGCGGTCATCACCCACGGAATGACGTGGCGCACGGTGATGTCGGGCCGATCGGCTCCCAGGGCGTCGACCACGATGGCACGCGCTTCCTCGTGGGAGGGCACCACCTCGGGGGCCATGAAGCTCAGGTAGACCCAGGTCCGGTCGATGTCGTAGGCGATGAAGATTCCGGGAAGTTTGGCGCCGACCGCCCAATAGAACATGCCGGGTCGCTCACCGACGAGGCCACGCAGGTCAGCTTCGAAGTGAATGGTCAGGCAGGGTTGAACTTCGGCTTGACCGTGCAGGCCGATGCCCAGACGCTCCCGCGTCTCGCTGTTGGCCCCATCGCAGGCCAGCGCAAAATCACTTTCGAGTCGGTAGGTGTGTCCGTCTGGGTGGAGCACCGTCGCTTCCGCGGTGTCACCGTCGGTGCTCAAGTCCATGACGCGGTGCCCGATCCGCAGGTCTATCAGCGGCGTTCGGCATGCCTCGTTCAGCAACAGCTTCTCCAGCTGCGGCTGGCGCAGGTTGATCCGGGGATGCGGCGTGTGGGTGTCGTCATGTTGCTCAAACGGGATGGCGCCGAAGTGCTTTCCGGTCGTTCGCCAGTCGAAGTAGGAGTAAGCGTCGTCCTCCGGCGGGGCGGCGTGGGAGATCATCGCCTCGACGTCGAAATCGAAGGCGCGGTAAATCTCCAACGACCGTGGGTTCAATACGTGTGCGCGCGGCGCCTCGGAACGTTGTGGGCGTCGTTCCAGGACCACGCTGGGGACGTCTTGCCGGGCCAGCAGCAGAGCCGTGGTCAACCCGACGGGGCCGCCTCCGACGACGATGACCGGTTCAGTGCGGTCGTTGAGTGAACGTGGGTTCATGGTTCTTTCCTTGCGGGGCACGACGTGTGGGCAGTCAGGGGACTCGTCACAGCGGGCTCAACGCTGCCGGTGGTCGTCATAGATCGAGCACCAGGCGCGGACAGCGGGCCCGGGACACGCAAATGAACATGGCGTCGTTGGCTGCCTGCTCGTCGGGGCTCAGGATGCTGTCACGGTGGTCGACGTCGCCGTCGAGTACCGCGACCTCGCAGGTACCGCAGGTGCCCTCTTCGCACGAGGAGGCGACGGGCACGCCCGCGGCGCGGACGGCATCGAGGACGCTCTGGCCTGCGGCGACCAGCACCGTGGTGCCCGATCGCGCGAGTTCGACTTCGAAGGCGCCGTCTTGGGTCGGGTCGGCCTGCTGCTTGGGGTGGAACCGCTCTACCCGCAGTGACGCCTTCGCCCATCCGGGGCAGCGACTCTCCACGGCTTCTATCAGAGATTCGGGACCACAGCAGTAGATCAACGTGTCGGGATCAGGTTGGGCCAGGATCGACGGCAGGTCCAGCAAGCCCACTTCGTCTTGCGGGTAGATCGTGACGCGGTCACCGAACGCTGCCGTCAGTTCCTCGGTAAAGGCCATCGACGATCGGGTGCGACCGCCATAGTGCAGATGCCAGCTCGCACCTTGCACCCTTGCGGAACGGATCATCGCGAGCAGTGGGGTGATCCCGATGCCGCCGGCGACGAACATGTATCGATTCGACCCTTCCAGCTCGAAGTGGTTGCGTGGTTCGCTGACAGTGACGTTGGTCTCTAGGGCCAGGCTGTCGTGGACGTAGGCCGATCCACCCCTGCCGTCGGGTTCGCGCGATACGGCGATCCGCCAGCGCTTGCGTTCGTCGGGGTCACCGCACAGCGAATACTGCCGGACCATGCCCTGGCCCAGCACGACATCCACGTGCGCACCTGGCGACCACTCGGGTAGGTCGCCACCATCGGGACGCTCGAACTCCAAAACCACCACCCCGTCGGCCGCGGTATGACGTTCGGCTACGCGCACCTGGAAGGTCGGCGCGATCAGAGCGGAACCGGCGGCGGTGCCCTGTTCGGCGCTGATCACAGGCGTTCGGTGCATGCACGGACTTCGAGCTGTGAAAATCCCCGCAATAGGTTGTTGATCAGACGCTCGCTGGACACGAGCTCAAAGCGCGACACCTTCGCCACGAGGAGTTCGAGAAGGGTGCGAATCTCGAGTCTGGCGAGATTCATTCCGACGCAAGCGTGTTCACCGGTACCAAAGGCGACGTGATCACTCGGCTTGCGGGTGACGTCGAACGTCTCGGGTTGCGGGTACTTGTCTTCGTCGCGGTTGGCCGACCCGTAGAGCAACATGACCCGCGACCCGGCCGGTACCGCGATGTCGTGTAGGACGTGCTCACGCGTAACGAACCGGGTGAACCGTTGAATGGGTGACTCCAGCCGAAGGACCTCGTTGATGGCGTGGCGAATCAGCGATGGGTCTGCGCGCAGCAGTTCCCACTGTTCGGGATGTTGCGCGAACAGCCAAATGGCGCTGCCGGTCCCGAGGATGGTGGTGTCCAGCGACGGCGCGGTGTAGTCCATCACCATGAACGGGCACTTGTCTGCGGCGAGTTCGCCTTGCTCGGCCGCGTCGAACAGTGCTGCGGCCCAGCCGCCGGAGTCGATGGACCCGGGGCGGGCCTCGGTCATTGCGAATTCGACCATTTCTTGTGCCTTGGGCAAAGCGGCCTGGGCGCGTTCGTTCATCGGACCCAGCGCGTCGAAACTGGCCGCCGCCCACTCCAGCATCCGGTCACGGCCATGGTCGCCCAGTCCGACCAGTTTGGAGACGATCGTCAATGGCAGGTGCTGCGCGAGCTCGGTGGCGGCGTCGAAGGTGGACTTGGCGATCACCTGGTCGACGATCTTGGCGCCTTCTTCGCGCAGGAAGGGCTCGATGTCACGCAGGCGATTGGGAAGCAGCGGGCGCTGCAGAACCTTGCGCATCACTTGATGATCGGGGGGGTCGCTGCAGATCAGGACACCCTCGGTCGCCTTGTTGAACTCTTCGCTGAGGCCGACGCCGCGCGCGGAGCTAAAGACTTCCCAGTCTTGGCTGACTTCGCGGACCGCCTCGTACTGCGTGACGGCGTACACGTCCAGCCGTGGCAGGTACACGATCGGACCGAGCGCGCGCAGTTCGGCGTAGAGCTCGTACGGTTCGCGCAAGGCCTCGTCGGTGAAGAGGTCGATGTCCGAAGCGGGTGGCTTCGTTCCTAACGGCATGTCTGCTTTTCTCCCGGTGTCAGTCGGTCAAGCCCACCAGAGGCGCGAACGGCGTCGCGGTGAACACGGGGCTCCGCACACGAAGGCGCGTCGTTCACCCCACCAGGCCCGCTGGCCCAGCCGCGGTGGTGGGGCCGGCCGTACCGCCTCAACGGCACGCCACTTCGGGCCGAGGCACTGCAATGTGACCCCATGACATCGACCTCCTCCGTTGTGGTTGCCATCACTGTGTCTGTTCGCCGTCGCCACCCGCTATCCGTATCGCGTGGCGTTATCCAGCCGACGCAGCCGTCGACCGCTCCGTTCCTCGACCACACTGCGACGCATGCGGAAATGCGCAGGTCGCCAAGGAGGGGCTCGCGGCGCTGCGGCTGCGGCGTAGGGCCCGCCCCCAAATGGCACCCCATCGAATCGTCATCGACCAC
>DATFCF010000273.1:0-3224 GCA_035253445.1 Mycobacterium sp. | reverse complement strand
CTTCGCGGACCTCGAGCGTACTGAGATCATTCGCGATGATCGCGCCGATGGCTTTGACGATGTAGTTGATCTCGGCCTCCATGTACACGAGGGCCGAGTTATGGCCGGGCCCTGAATTTGGTCCGAAGGTGAAGAAAAGATTGGGATAGCCTGCGACGGTGACGCTCCGGTACGCATAGGCGCCCTGGGACCACTCGTCGGAGAGCTCACGACCATGCGCGCCTCGGATGGGAAAAGGTGTGCCAGCCTTGCATACATCGAAGCCGGTGGCGAAGACGATGCAGTCCAGTTCGTGTTCGATGCCATCTGCGGTCCGTATGCCATTCGGCGACAGGGTCGCGATCGGCCATGAGACGAGCTTGCAGTTGTCGCGCTGAAGAGCGGGGTAGTAATCGCTGCTCATCAGCATCCGTTTGCAGCCGGCACGGAAGTTCGGCGTCAGCTGGCGCCTGAGCCAAGTATCCGATACCTGCCTCCGCAAATTCGCCTTCGCCAGTAGCTGGATGCCAGTGGTGACCGGGGTATCCCAGACCATGCCGACGGCCATGAGCTCGTGGCCCCAAAACCACGCCTGCCGTCCGACGTTCTGCACGCGAGGCAAGCGACGAAACGCCGTCCGCACCCACTGCGGATGGGAGAAGTCGGGCCGAGGGAGGACCCAGCCGGGGGTGCGTTGGAAGACCTTGACCGACCGCGCAGTCTTCACCAGTTCGGGAATGATCTGAACAGCGCTGGCTCCGGTGCCGATCACGGCGACACGTTTGTCGCTCATGTCGTAGTCGTGATCCCAACGCGCACTGTGGATCTTGTGACCATCGAAGGTGTCCAGTCCGCGGATGTCCGGCAGGCTCGCATTCGCCAGCGGCCCACTGGCCATCACTGCGGTGCGCGCCGTGAACTGCGAGCCGTCAGCTGTCTGCGCCGTCCACAGTGCGCTTTCCTCGTCGAACTCCAGACCGGTGACGTTCACTCCGAACCGGATGAAACGCGACAGCGAGTACTTGTCGACCATCGTCTTGATGTAGCCGAGGATCTCGGCGCTGCCCGAATACGCGCGGGACCAGTCCGGATTTTGCTCGAACCCGTAGGAATAGAGCAGCGACGGGATGTCGCACGCCGCGCCGGGATAGGTGTTGTCCCGCCAGGTACCACCCACCTCGTCGGCACGTTCAAGGACAACGAAATCGTCGATACCCTGTTGTAGCAACCGGATTGCGGTTCCCAGGCCGGCGAAACCCGCACCGACGATCAAGACGGTCGTGGTGTCGCTCATCTGGCCACCGGTTCGTAGGTCAGCTCTTCTGTCCACGTCGGTGACTTACCGAGCACCTCGGTGGGGAAGTGGTCGATCGCGGTACCCAGCCGCTGCGAAATGAAATGCAATGGCTGAGAACGCTTGATGCTGGCGGACATGTGAGCCTTCAAGATGTGGTAGCCCGGAACGCGGCGCGTGAACTCACTACGATCTCCGACGTTCTCGTACCGCATCACCGCGTTGTAGAGCTTCTCCTCCGACAATCCCATGGCGTTGAGATTGGTCAACATCCTGGTGAGCAACGGCACGTAGAGGACGCCGCCGAGAAGGATTCTCGGGTCGATGAGCGCCCCCATCGTCTGAGTCGCATGAATGCGCATGGGGCTGGCGCCGAGGTCGTTCAGAACCTGGAATCCCACTGCCAAGTGCCGCGATTCGTCGTTGTTGACCTTGTTGAAGACCTCGGCGCAGAGCGGATCCTGCACCTCGTCGAGAAGGAACTTGAGCAATGCTCCGTCGAGCGCAGTCTCCAAGGCTGGGATCGCCGCTCCGATCACCGTCAGCGGGAGGGCCTCGGCGTATCGGTCGATCCACTCGATGACCAGTCGAATATTCTTGTTCGGCACCGGGATTTCCCCTTCCTCGAGCATCCCCCACCGCTGCATGAGCGCCAGCTCCGCGTTGGCGTGCCGCTGCTCCTCGGCATGGAAATACCGGTAGATGTCACCTAGAGCCTCGAACGGCGCTTTCGGCGCCATGGCGGCGAACGCGCGTGCACCGACGTGTTCTATCCACACCACGTCAGCCATGAACTGCTTCAGTTCGGGCCGCTGCTCATCAGTGATTTTATCGGCGCCCGGCGCATCCCAATCGATGTCGGCCAGCGCCCACTGCCGATTCTTGATCGTCTCGAGCATATCGCTGTATTTGAATGCCATTGGAGTCTCCTTTGTCTTTGTCTGGAATGACTTAGCGCGCGATTCGCTCAACCAAACCGAGCGCACGGGTATACGTGGCAGGCACTGCCCGCTTAAATAACCAGAGAATCTTCGCGTCGACTTGGGGTAGGACGTGCAACTGACCGCGATCGTTCGCGTCCAACGTTTTGCGCGCCACCGATTCCGCCGACACGCCGGTCCACTTCATCAAATTCGTTGCCAGCTTGGCGGCCGACTCCTCAATACCAGGGTTATCGACGATGTTGGTCTTGACAAATGTCGGGCACAGTACAGTCACCGCCACACCAGTACCACTCAGCTCGGCCGCCAAAGTCTCGGATAGCGAGAGCACGCCGGCCTTGCTGACGTTATAGGCACCCATCCGGGGCGCTGCTCCAAAACTTGCAGCCGATGCGACGTTGATAATTCCCCCGCTGCCCTTCGCACGAAGTCGCGGTACGAAGATCTCGCAGCCGTAAATCACTCCCCACAAGTTGACTGAAAGTGTCGCTTCCCAGTCCCGCTTGGGCGTCGCGCCGATGACATTGCCACCGATTCCGATGCCCGCGTTGTTGATCACCAGGCTGGCTGCCGCGCCGAACCACTTCTCGGCGCTGTCGGCGAGTTCGCGGACCTGCTCTTCGTCCGTGACATCGCATGCGATGTCGAGCCCCTCGCCGCCGGCTTGGACGACGAGCCCGACCGTCTCCTTGGCACGCACCGGGTCGATGTCGGCACACACCACTCGTCCACCTCTACGGGCGAGCTCCACCGCGAAGGCACGGCCAATTCCGCTGCCCGCTCCCGTTACGACCGCGTTGGCGCGGCGGCTCAGGCGAGGCGGTCTGTCCCACCTCAAGATATCCATCACTACTGAATCCTTTGCAGATTACGGCGACGCCTGACCTGTGAGACAAGCCGGCCTGCAGCCATCTGGTGGCGGCGAACACAATTGTGGTCGCCTGCCACCAGTTTGATGCGGCGCTCCTGCCTTTGTCAAGATGTATTCGTGCGGACAAAGGCAGCAAGGT
>DATFCF010000272.1:0-4244 GCA_035253445.1 Mycobacterium sp. | reverse complement strand
AACGACCGTCAATCGGACCGCACGGCTGCGCGATCTGGCCCATGGCGGGCAGACGGTGCTGTCCGGCACAACCGAGGATCTGGTTCTCGACTGGCTCCCGACCGACGCCTGGTTGACCGACCTTGGTTCGCATCAGCTTCGTGATCTGCCCCGGCCCGAGCGGGTGGTGCAGCTGTGCCATCCGGACCTTCGCAACGACTTCCCGCCACTGCGGACGCGGGAAACCGTTGTTGCCCAGCATCTTCCGGTACAGTTCACGAGTTTCGTCGGCCGCGAAGCCGAAATGAACGACGTGCGGCAGATCCTCGCCGACAACCGGCTCGTGACGCTCACCGGTGCGGGCGGTGTCGGTAAGACACGCCTGGCGGTGCAGCTGGCGGCCGAGATCGCCGGCGAATTCGGCGGCGGGGTGTGGTTGGTCGATCTGGCGCCGATCACCGATCCCGGTCTGGTGCCGGTCGCGGTGATCCGCGCGCTGGGCCTGCCCGACCAGCCGGGCCGCTCCACGATGGATACGCTGCTGCGGTTTGTCGGCGATCGTCGGATGTTGCTGGT
Organism: Mycobacterium sp.; assembly: GCA_035253445.1. GTDB lineage: Bacteria > Actinomycetota > Actinomycetes > Mycobacteriales > Mycobacteriaceae > Mycobacterium. The sequence continues at coordinate 3,689 of DATFCF010000272.1, read as the reverse complement.
GCTGGACAACTGTGAACATCTGCTGGACGCGTGCGCGGCGCTGATCATCGACCTGCAGGGCGGCTGCCCTGCGGTGACGCTTTTGGCGACGAGTCGTGAGCCGATCGGGGTGGCCGGCGAGGTGAGTTGGCGGGTGCCGTCGCTGTCGCTGGCCGACGAGGCGATCGAGTTGTTCACCGACCGAGCGCGAAAGGTCCGGCCCGATTTCCGCCTCGCCGACGACAACACGGCCACCGCTGCGGAGATCTGTCGACGCCTCGACGGTGTGCCGTTGGCAATCGAACTGGCGGCGGCGCGGGTGCGCGTCTTGTCGCCGACCGAAATCCGCGACAGTCTGCATGACCGTTTCCGGCTGCTCACCGGCGGTGCACGCACCGCGGTGCGCCGCCAGCAGACGTTGCGGGCCTCGGTGGATTGGTCGCACGCGCTGCTGACCGAGCCTGAACGAGTGTTGTTCGCCCGGCTGGCGGTGTTTATGGGTGGATTTGACCTCCGCGCTGCCCAGGCGGTCGCGGGTGGCGGTGATGTGGAAACCTACCAGGTCCTCGACCTCCTGACGCTGCTGGTCGACAAGTCGCTGGTCGTGGCCGAAAGCACAAGTGGCCGAACGCGATACCGGCTGCTGGAGACGGTGCGCCAGTACGCTTTGGAGAAGCTCGGCGAGTCAGGCCAGGGCGACACCGTTCGGGACCATCACCACGGCTACTACACGGAAATGGCGGCCCTGCTCGACATCCCGGCACGTACCGGCCATGAGCAGCGTCTCGAGCAGGCCGAAACCGAGATCGACAACCTGCGGGCCGGCTTTGCGTGGAGCCGCGAAAATTCCGATATCGATCTCGCGTTGCAGCTCGCGTCGTCACTGCAGCCACTGTGGCTCGCCCGGGGGCGGATCGGGGAGGGGCTGGCCTGGTTCGACGCCGCTCTCACGGACCAAGATGCAGACCCGGCCGCGGTGGCGCCGGCGGTGCGCGCGCGAGCGCTTGCCGACCATGCCGTGCTTGACGCGTATGTGGGCGCCACCGCCAGTTTGGAGCAAGCCCAGGAAGCCCTGGCGATCGCGCGGGAACTCGACGACCCAGCCCTGCTGGCCCGGGCTCTGACCGCCTGTGGTGGCATTGCGGTCTTCGGCGCCGAGGTGGCCCGGCCGGATTTCGCCGAGGCGATCGGCCTCGCCCGCTCGATAGGCGATAAGTGGAGGCTCAGCCAGATCCTGTACTGGCAGGCGATGGGGGCGTTCATGGCGGGTGATCCGATCGGGATGCGCGCGGTAGCCGAAGAAGGACGCGACCTCGCTGATGCCATTGGTGACGGGTTCGTCGCGCGTGGGTGCCGCTTCTGTCTCGGTTTGGCGCAGGGGATGGCCGGTGATCCGGCTGGCGCCGTCGCGCAATTGCGTGAGGTGGCAGCCGAGGCCGACAGGGCTCACGACGTGATCGGGAAGACCAGCGCCCTATGTATGCAGGCCCTCCCGCTTGCGTGGCTGGGGGAGCTGAGTGGGGCGCGGGCCGCGGCCAACGCGGCCAGCGAGGCCGCGGCCGAGCTTGGCGGGTTCTATCCCGGCCTCGCCTGCGTCACATTGGCTGTCGCGACCCTCGCGGCGGGCGATGTTCGCGCGGCCGACGATGCACTAGCGGCGGGCTGGCACCACCTCAGTGTCTTACCCAAGATGGCGGCAAGTTGGAGTGCTTACCCTGCCCTGGCTGCGCTGGCGCGCGAGGACCTGACCGCGGCCCGGCGTTGGGCCGACGACGCTGTCGCGGTGACGGCCGGCTGGCACCTGTCGGTGGCGCTAACCACGCGCGCGCGTGTTGCGATCGCCCAGGGTGAGCCCGAGCAGGCCCACCGCGACGCCCACGCCGCGCTCGCAACCGCCGCCGCTAGTGGAGCAAGCGCCGCCGTTCCCGACACCATCGAGTGCCTCGCCGTCCTAGCCGTCGCTGCTGGCCGTCACCAAGAAGCGGCGCGGCTTTTCGGCGCGGCTGACGTCATGCGGCGGCGCACTGGCGAGGTCCGCTTCCAGATCCACCAAGCCGGTTACGACGCGTCGGTGACGGCGCTTCGTGACGCGATGGGCGACAAGGACTTTGAATCCGCATGGGCCGAGGGCGCCGCGCTGTCCACCGCCGAAGCGATCGCCTACGCACAGCGCCGTCGGGGCGAACGCAAACGCCCGACGAGCGGCTGGGCCTCGCTTACCCCCACCGAGCGTGACGTCGTCCGACTGGTGAGCGAAGGGCTTGCCAACAACGAGATCGCTGCACGGCTATTCGTCTCACCGCGGACGGTGCAAAGCCACTTGACCCACGTCTACACCAAACTCGGGCTCACCTCCCGCGTGCAACTCGCGCAGGAAGCAGCCCGACACGGCTGACAGATGCTGATGACACCGGTCGTTACCCCGTCGGCCGGAAGAATCCATGGAAGCCCTGCCCGGCGTTGGTTGTCCGCACCGACGACAGCTGCACCGGATCGCCGGCCTCGATCATCGTGCCGTTGCCCACGATCATCGCGACATGGCCGTCCCACACCGCGAGGTCGCCCGGCCGCAATGAGCCGGCATCGACCGCGGCGCCCACATGTTGTTCCTGCGCCAGCCGCGGAATCTCCAGGCCCGCTTCGCGATACGCCCACTGCGTCAGGCCGCTGCAGTCCAGGCCGACGCCGGGTGTCGTGCCGCCCCATTGATAGGGCACCCCGAGTTGCGTCAGCGCATACCGGACAGCGCTGGCGGCGACCGCGTTGGGCGCCATCGCCGTGCTGCCGTCGGGCAGGCGGACCGCCACGCCGCTTCCGAAGTTGGCGGCATCGGGGGACGGGACCAATGCCTCCGGCGGCGAGAGCTTGGCACCCTCGCCCAGCCCCGAACCGAGCAGCCCGCCCGCACCGGAGGCAGGGCCCATCGGCGACCCGCCGCCGAAGCCCGAGCCCATCGACGGTATTGACGGCATCGCCGCACCGGTCATACCCGCCGGCGTCGTCGGCGCGGGTGTGCTCGGCTCCACCAGAGCGCCGGCCTGGCCGTCCAGCTCGGCGCGCAGCTCCTCGACAACCGCGATGGCCTCACCCAGTGATCGCTGCGCCTCGGCCAGTAGCTCCTCCGCGACGCCAGGCGAATCCAGGTGCGGTTCCAGTGCGGCAGCGCGGGCCTCGAAACCCTCGACGATGGCGCGCAACCGGTCACTGGCCCGCGCGACCGCTGCCGCCGCAGTTTCGGCCGCCGTACCCAACTGGCCGGAGCGGACCGCCAGCGCGTCGACCGCCGCGATCGTCGACGCCGTGAAATCGGACGCGCCGCCCGCTCCCGCTCCCGACCAGCGCGCACCGGCCTGGCTCCACGCGCTGCCGGTGGCCGCCGACACCTCGACCAGCGCATCGCGGACCCCGCCGAACACGGTGGCCGTGTCCACTGCCGGATCGCCCGACCAGCCGGGGCCGACCAGCGACTGCACCTCACGGATCGGCGCCGCGAGTGCGGCGACCAAATCGCTCGGCATCGTTAGTGCCCGGCGATCTGAGCGCCGACGCGCTGGTCGATGTCGTCGTAGGCGGTCGCCGAGGCGTGCGCGGTGGTGCATGCGGCCCAGACGGCGTCGCTCAACTCCGCCGCCGTCTGTGCCTCGCAGGCCGCGGCGTCGGCAAGCGCGGCCAGGAAGGGAGCTCCGACCGGGCCGAACATCGAAGCGGAC
>DATFCF010000271.1:0-4293 GCA_035253445.1 Mycobacterium sp. | reverse complement strand
AGTGGGATCGGCCAAGAACGCCCCGCGTTCCTTGTCGGCCACGATCTCGTCGCCGCGCCAGGAGTCAAACAATGTGTGCGCGGCAGCGAGAAAGCTCTCGGCCCGCGCATAGCGCTGGTTCTCTGGCAGGAACCCGCCACGCCGAAAGTTCTCGCCGGTGAACGCATCCCACGACGTGACGACGTTCCATGCGGCGCGCCCGTCGGAGAGGTGGTCGAGCGATGCGAACTGCCGTGCCACGTCATAGGGCTCGTTGAACGTCGAGTTGATGGTGCCGGTGAGTCCAAGTCGATCCGTGACGGCGGCGAGCGCGGCGAGAACGGTGAACGTATCGGGGCGGCCCACCACGTCCAGGTCGTAGATCTCGCCGCCCTGTTCGCGCAGTCGCAGACCCTCGGCGAGAAACATGAAGTCGAACTTGCCGCGTTCGGCTGTCTGCGCGAAGTGGACGAACGAACTGAATTCGATGTGGCTGCCGGAGGCGGGGTCGCTCCACACCGTGGTGTTGTTGACGCCGGGGAAGTGCGCGGCGAGGTGAATCTGCTTGACTGGCTTGCTCATTCGCGTTCCTAGATCTCAGACAGTCGAGTAGCGGCTGGCGGGACGAGGCAGGCCGAGCAGTCCCCGCAGAGTGTTGGCTTGGTAGGAGTCACGGAAAAGGCCTCGCCTGCGCAGCTCGGGGACCAGCCTGTCGGTGATCTGACGCAGATCATTGGGCAGCGTCGCCGGGCGCAGCCGGAAACCGGCCGCCCCGGCGGCGCGCCAATCCTGAATCAGATCAGCCAGTTGCGCGGGCGTGCCGACGAATACCTCGGCGTCGCTGATGTATTCGATTCCGGCGAGCTCGTCGAGACGCTCACGACGCGCGGTGGCGGCCTGCGGACTCTCGCCGAGAAAGACGACCAGGTCGGCGAACACCCGCACTGGGTCTTCGCCATCGGCACGCATCGCCGAAATCGCGTTGACGATAGCGGTGGTCTCCGACGCGCTGTGAGGGGTGATGAAGCCGACGTCGGCGCCTCCGGCGATGAGGCGGTGTGCCGGCTCGGCGTGGCCGAGCGCGGCGACGATCGGCTGCCCCTGCGGCGGCCTTGGCGTGATGGAGGGCCCCTTGACGGAGAACCAGGCACCGTCAAAGTCGATGTAGTGCAGCTTGTTTCGATCGATGAAGCGTCCCGTGGCGACGTCGCGGATCTCGGCGTCGTCCTCCCAGCTGTCCCAGAGTCGCCGCAGCACTTCCACGTAGTCGGCCGCTTCACCGAGGAGATCGCCGGCGAGTGCCGCCGAATGCGCGGGCACCTTGCGGCGACCGAAGTGCGCCGCCGTGTCGGTCCGCGCCGACACCTGCACCCGGATTCCCGCCCGGCCAGAACTGACGTAGTCGAGCGTCGCGATGGCCTTGGACAGGTGGAATGGTTCGGTGTAGGTCGCGATGGCTGTGGGCACCAGGCCGATGTGATTGGTGCGGGGCGCGACCCGAGAGGCGATGAGCACGGCGTCCAAGCGGCCGCGAACCCGGTCTGTCCGCTGGTCGGGGCGACGGAAGCGGTCGGACTGCACTTCGAGTCCGTCTTCGATGGTGACGAAGTCCAGCAGGCCGCGTTCGGCCTCGCCGATCAGGTCCGTCCAATAGCCGGCGGTCAGGAGTTCGGCGGGCCGGGCGTCAGGCTCGCGCCACGAGGCGGGGTGCCACCCTGTGCCGTCGAGCGCGACGGCGAGATGGAGATGTCCCGAAGGATCCGGAGAAGGAGACACGGGCGGTTCTCACTTTCGCTTGCGGTCTCATGCCACAACGCTGCTCTGCACGCTGGTAATTCCTGGTGGGCAGTACAGCATGCAAGCGGCGGGGCGACAGGTCATCTACGCAACGTGATGCAAAGGGCGCGGGACACCCCGTCCGGCAATGCGCTCTTTCGTCCGCCCGGTGCTGCATGGCCGTCTAGGTCCGGTGCTACGGCCAAGCTGAGCCGACGCTCAACGCTGCGCGCCGCAAACTCAGCTGCAGGCCATCGACCACATGACCACGAAGTACCAGGGCGAGATCGACGCGAGATGATCAACGCCGTCGCATGATGCAGGATCGGTGTCCATGGCGTCACTCCTCTGGGATCAGCACACCTGCCTGCCGCTGCAGATCGAAGCCGACGTCCACCCGCTGACCCGTTACCAACGTCGCGGGGGCGCACTCGTATCGGTCAACGTGGGCTACTCGCCGCACAGCTTCGATGACACCGTCGGGCTGCTGCACCACTTCCGCGCCGCGGTTGGCGCACACCCAGACCTGGAGTTGGCGGCCAGCCTCGAGGACGTCGCGGCCGTCACCAAGGCCGGTCGCATCGCGGTCGTCTTCGATCTGGAAGATTCCGGGCCCCTTGACGACGATCTCGACAGCCTGGCCACGCTGGTCAGCTTGGGCGTGCGGACGCTGCTACCCACCTACAATCACGCCAACCGCGCCGGCCACGGTTGCCTCGACGCCAACGACGGCGGCCTCACCGCATGGGGGCGCGCTGTCGTCGCCGAGATGAACCGGGTCGGCATGGTGCCTGACGGATCACACTGCAGCACCCGCACCGGACTCGACATGTGTGATTTCTCAACAACTCCGGTGATCTACAGCCACTCCTGCATGCGCGCCGTTTGGGACCATCCCCGCAACGTAACCGATGATCAGGCCCGTGCCTGCGCGGCGACCGGGGGAGTCGTCGGGATCACCGGCGTCGGAATCTTTCTCGGACCCAACACCCCCACCCTCGATGCGATGACACGACATCTTGAATACGCGGTCGATCTCGTCGGCATCGACCACGTCGGCGTCAGCACCGACTACTCGTTTGACTACGCCGACTTCATCGACGAACTCACACGCAATCCCCACCTGTTCGACGACAGCTACACCCGGTGGGGTCCCATCCAATGGATGCCGCCCGAGACCTTCCTCACTCTCAAACAACATCTCAGTGAGCGAGGGTGGCGCAACAGCGACATCCACGCGGTCCTGGGCGGGAACTTTCAGCGCGTGGCCCACCACACCTGGCGTGCTTGAAACGATTGTCGTCAGCGCGGCGCGGCCTGTGTCTCGATTTCGATCTCCGAAGCTTGCTGTTTCGGACGCCGGGTAGCCAGGACGCATCCCGCGAGGATCAGCGCCAGGGCGGCGATGTTCCACGGCGTCAGCGGTTCGTTCAGCACGATCACGCCCGCCGCCAATGCCACCGCGGGATTGATGTAGGTGAAGACCAGCGCACGCGCGGCGCCCACTTCACGGATGAGCGCGAAGAACACGATGAACGCCAATGCCGTGCAGATCACGGCCAACCCGCCGAGCGCCACAAGCACACGGGCGGACGGCATCTCGTCGGGCCACGTCGCCGCGGCCGGAGCGGCGTACACGAGCGCCGCGAACCCAAGGCAGACCGCGGTCATCGGCAACGCAGGAACATCGGCGAGGTAGCGCGCCGCGATCAAGGGCGCGATCGCGTAACACACCGCCACCAGCAGCACCTCGATGATCGGCCAGGTACTTCCACCGATGTGCGGGCCGGCGAGCACCGCCACCCCGGAGATGCCGATGGCCAGGCCGAGGATTCGCTTGAGGCCCAGTCGTTCACCCCCGCTGAAGCGGTCCAGGACCGCGGCGACGATCGGTGAAGCGGCGATGAGCAGACCCGTCATAGAACTGGTCAGGTGGCGTTCGGCGTCCGAGAGCAGCCACCACGCGGCGATGATCTCGAAGAACGCGAAACCCAGCAGCGCCGGCCAGTGGTTGCCGATGATCGTCCAGGTCTGACGCGACAACGCCAGCGGCAGCAGCACAATGGCGCCGACCGCAACCCGCGTGAAAACCAGCACCGGAACCGACACGCCCTCGACGGCGATCTTGATCATCAGGTACGGGATGCCCCAGATGATGCTCATCGCGAGGAACAGGATCCAGCCACGCGAGCTCACGCACTTACCCTACGAAACGTGGACAAGCGAAATTCCCGGGTAGCGGCCGCAGTCGCCGACGCTGGCGTCGAGCCGGACATCAAGATTCTCGACGCCGACGCCAAGACCGCCGTCGCGGCTGCCGAGCAGCTCGGCTGTGCGGTCGGCGCGATCGCGAACAGTCTGGTGTTCGACTGCGACGGCGAAGCACTGCTCGTGATGGCAAGCGGCGCTCACCGGGTCGACACGGACCTGCTGGCCCGCGTCCTCGGCGCTACGACGATCAGCAGGGCCAACCCTGCTCTGGTTCGTAACGCCACTGACCAGGTGATCGGGGGAGTGGCGCCGACCGGACATCCCCGC
>DATFCF010000270.1:0-6615 GCA_035253445.1 Mycobacterium sp. | reverse complement strand
CGCCACCGCAATCGTGCAGTGCGTCGAGCTCGACGCCGCGGCATTGTAGGTGCCCTGCGTCATCGTCGCGTTGCCAGTCGTGCTCACGTAGTGCGTCGGCGTGTAGCCGTTGGAGCTCGCGCCTTGCGCGCTCGGCGTCACCCGCAACCGATACTGCGTCAGCGCGTGCGCCTTCTCGACGTTCAACCCGAAGAACGGGATCGACGCCAGCGCCAGCGACAGAACCGTGCGCCGCCCAAAACGGCCAAGGCCGGCGCTCATCATCACCGGCCCTTTCATCGGCTTGGACTTTGTCGGCGGGAAGAACCGCGCCAACCATCCGTTGCGTGCACTCACCGGAGCTCCCGTTCGTGACACTTGATCCCAGCGCCCATCGTCAGCATCCCGCCCGTGCACGTCGAAGCCGGAGGAGCGCCCGCGGCGTTGAGATTGATCCCCCACTGGTTGTATGAACTGAATCCAGACCACGACCATGACATCGTCGTGGTCGTGGCCCCAGCCTTATACGAGGAGCCCATCGCATTCCCCGGCGCCGCATTCCCGACCTGCTGCTGCAACTCCGTCTGCCCGCCAGCGGTCACCGTCAACGTCGTCACACCCACCGACATCACGGCGTAGTCAACCACCATGTCATTGGTCGCGCTCGTCACGTTCAGCGACGTAGACGTGCCACCCGCATCGGTCGGAGCCGGAGGCGTGTCGTAGGGCGTGCTCTGGTCAACGCCGGTATACGACGACGCGATGCAGTAGGGCTCCCGGTTGCCGTCCGTCCAACTGACAACGATGTTGTTGGCCCCCGTCGCCGGAGCCACCAGCCCCCACAGCACCAACGGGCGATTCGGATCCGCGTTGATGATCGGCGTCCCCATCGACACGCTGTTGTAGGTCGCAGACCACGTCAACGTGTCGCTGTTTGTGCAGCCGACCAGTAGGAAGCGATCACTGCCGCTGATCGTGTGCGACCACGTCACCGACCCCGCGTTCGAGCTCTGCTGCTCCGTGGACGTGTCCAAGGCGACCTGCGCCGACACTTCGAGCGGCAGGAGCACGCACAGCAGGACGAGAAGACGGATCAGCATTAGGGTGCCGCGACGACCGTGATCGCCCCGGAGATTTGCGCGGCCGCGCTCGTCACCAGACAGATCACGCGGTTTGTGCCGTTCGTCTTAAACACGGTCCCGAGGCCGTTGCCGAACGTCAGACCGCCATTGGCCGCGATGTTCCAGCCACTACCCGCCGACGTGCCGCCCGCCATGCCGGACGTGACCGACCCGCAGTTGTCGGAGTCATCATCGACCAGCGCCGCATTCTGCGCGGCCGAGGTCGGCCCCAGGTTGATCGAGCACACGTAGTAGTAATTGCCGGACCCGGCCAAGGACGGCGTAATCTCGGTCGTCGTCGCCGTCGAGATGTTGATCGGGATGACCGTCTTCGCGCCCTGTCCGCACGGGTCATAAGCCGCACGCACACTCAGCGCACCGAGCGTATCCGCCCACGGATAGACCAGATCGCCATCAGCCATCGCCCCCGGCGTCGTCGTCTCAGCCCGGTAGCCCACCGATGGCCCTGTCGCCGGCACCGCACTATCGAACGTCCCATCCGTCGCAAACGTGCCCTGTGTCGGCGTCACGAACAGCGCGCCGGACGTGTTCACGTAGAGCGAAGCATTCCGGCCATCGGTCAACGTCGGCAACGTGCCGGTTTCCACAATCGCCGGCAGCACGCCGATCCGGTTCGTCGCCGCCGCTGCGCCATCCGCCGCCAACGTGCCGACGACCGTCGCATTCAGGTTCGCCGCCGTCGCCTGCGACACCTGGACCGGCGTCATGCTCGCAATGCCCTGCACCGTCAGCACGCCTGTCGCCGCCGATCCCGCCGTGCCAGAGCCCGTCGCAATGACCGGCGTCATGGACGCGATACCCTGAATTGTCGTCACCTGAGCCGCCGCTGTGCCAGCCGTGCCGACCGTCTGACGACGCCACACCGAGCCGTCGTAGACCTGCTGCGCGGCCAACGTCAACTGCGCAACCTGCGACACCGCAATCGACGCATCATCGGTATCGGCCTTCGACGCCACCATGTTCGTGCCGTCGCTCAGACCCGCCGCCGTGCCCGCACTCGGGAACGCCGCGCCGAAGTTGCTCGCCGTGCCACCAGACCCGCCGAACGACGTCACCGCATTGCCTGAGCCGTCGTAGATGACCGCCGCCAGCGCCCGCGTCCCGCCGTTGGCGTTCGAGGCCAGCGCGTTACCAGAGCCGTCCTGTGTGCGCGTGGCCCAGTTCCCGCTTTGCGCCGCCAGCAGAGGCGTCATTGAGGCGATACCCTGCACGGTGACGACCGCGGTATCCGCCGTGCCTGCGGTCCCCTGCCCGGCTACCAGCCACGGGACGGTCCCTTGCGTGACGCTGCCGCCACCGCCACCACCGCCACCCGCGCCGCCAGACCCGCCCGCACCGCCGACAATCGTCACCACCGCGCGACCAGACGCGATCGACGTGCCGTAGGCCCGGATGAACTGCCAGCCGCTATTCCCCATCGCAAACACGGCGTTGGCCGTGGTCGTTGTCGATGTAGCCCCGGTCGTCTGGTTCGTCGCCAGCGCCGAGACGTAGGTGACGCCATCGACCGACCCCTGAAACGTGATTGTGCCGCTCCACGTCCCAGCGACCTGAATCGACACCGCGCCCGTCGTCGCCGTAGGCTGCGCCTGGACACTTTCCCCGGTCGTCGCCAAGTTCCCAGACGCCAGCTGCTGCGCCGACACCGGAGACGCCAGCGCCCACAGGAGCACCGCAAGTAGAAGAGTTCGACACATGCTCATTACTGTTTTCTCCGCTGCCAGAGTGCCCCGCCAACCCAAAAGGCCAGCGTGAGCGCCATTACGAGGCCGACGACCACATCGATCCCCGTGCCAGTCATTACCGAGGCCCGACTAGGCTTCCACTCGGCCACATGAAGTTGGGTAAGCCGGCCTGCCCCGCGCTCGGCATACCCGCGTCCTGCGTCATCAGCCGCGGGACGGTCGTATTGGCCGACTCAATCCGCGTCCGGGCTTCGGCCGCCAACCGCGCCTGCATCGGCGTCCAGGGCTTGCGAATCGCGCTCGCCAGCCGCTCGGCCGTCGTCATCATCAGCGCGTAGTTGTAACCAGGCGGGAGCGAGACAGCCACGTTGACCGTCAGCTGCGCCAGCACGCCTCGCACCCAGACCTGCACCTCATACGCGGTCGTCGGCACCGGCCACAGGTAGAGCTCACCCCACGGCTCCGCGCTACTCGTCCACGTCGGGTTGTAGTAGAAGTCCGTTGGAAACGGCGTCGTCGTCGTCGGGCTCGGCTGCGTCTGCCACCACGCCGCATCTCGAGGCCGCACGAAGACAGACGGCACAGGCGTCCCGGTCAGAAACACCTGAATGCCGTCGATCGACTCCGGGCGGTTGACCCCGGTGCCGGTGTTCCAATCCGCCCCCGGCCCGATGCTCGTCGGGTTCTGATTCGGAATGATCGTGAACGGATAGAACAGGTTGGCGAAAATCTTGCCCCGTTCCGCGTTCCAGTCGTCCAGCACCTCATTTTCGACCTGCAGCGCAAGCGACAGCAGATCGGGTTGCGGGGTATCGCCCGCCCCAATCGCGTTGAGCTCGTTCAACGCGCGCAGGAGGATCGTGCTGTTCTGGACGGAGATCATGGGTTACTTCAGTCCAAGATCGGACTTGGCTGCCTTCTTCGCGGCGTCCTTCGCCGGCTTTTCAGCCGCCTTACGGGCATCGCTCGGGGTCGTCGTCGGCTCAGGCGGAGGCGGCTGTGGAATGCTGCGACCCGGCGCGGCGTCCTTCGCTTCCTCGATGGCCTGCACCACGGCCTGCCGGTTGCCGTGCGACTGTTCGTCGGCTTCGATGGCAGCGAGATCCTTCAGCGCGGCGCCGCGCACAAACGCAATCGCCTGCGGAATCGACATGCCGCTGACCGACGTCGAATCGGTCGGTTCCTCGACACGAGTCGCGTTGAACTCTTCCGCCGTCATCCAGCCTTTGGACTTGGCGTCAACTTCTTCATCGGGGCCGCCGACGATCTTCGTCAGGCCACCGTCCTTGTAGAGGCACTTCGGATGTTCTTGCACGGATGACCCCGTTTCTGCGACCAGTTGCTGTTTCCGCTGCCGCGCGGCCTTGTTCTCGCGCTGCTCGAGCGTGCTTTCCGAATATTCCTGAAATCCAGGGTTGTCGCCCTGATTCGATGACAAATCGGCCATTGCTAGATCCCTTCCTCATGGCGCGAGAACGACAGCACAGAGCCCGCGCCAAGGCTCCACGCTACAGCCGGAATCAGAAAATGATGCTCGTGGAGCCCTTCGTAGAGCGGCAACACGAACCGCGGCCCCAGCGCGAGCACCGTCCAGATCAGCGCAAACGACAGCCACGGCCGCCGATCCGTTACGCTATCCGTCAGCACCCAGGCGACCAGCGCCACCAGCAACAGCAGGTCAAACCCGAGATAGGCCGACCAGTCATGGTCAATCGTGAACCCGACCGGGACCAGCCACAGCCCAATCAGGCCGACGACCCCGAACCACGTCTCCGGCACCCAGCCGACCGACGCAAACCGCAGCGCATACCAGACGCCCAGCGGCACGAGCACGATCCCGCTCAGGAGCCACCGCCGCACCGGAAACGCCGCGCCCGTGAACCACGCCCACAGCGGCACCAGCCCCCACGCCACGCCCGCCGACTCTTTCGCAAGGAACGCGACCAGACATCCCACCACGGCGCCCGACACGCGGCCAAGGGACGCCGACAACAGCGCCAGCAGGACCCCAGCGCAGGCCAGTAGCTCACTCCGGCTCGAGACATAGGCCACCGCTTCAACCTGCAGGGGATGCAGCCCAAAGACACCGGCCGCCAGCACCGCCCCGAGCGGCGACAGCACCGACAGCCCGACCAGATAGACCAGCGTCGTGTTCAGCAGATGCAGCAGCACGTTGCCGGCGTGAAAGGCCCACGGCTGCACGCTGACCTGCGTGGTCAGCCAAAATGACAGATTCGTCAGACTCCGTGACGGCTTCGACAGCAGTTCTTGCCCGATGCCCGTCAACCCGCGATCCGTGCTCAGAATGGACGCCGAGTCGCGCCAATCTTCGTAAATAAATCCGAAGCTGAGTGACGGCAGGTAGGCCAGCACGGTCAGAAGCAATACGGCCGGTAGGGTGAGCGTTCGCATACGTCTGAGCCAAAGGCCGTCAACACCCCGAGTTGCTCCCGCACGGCCGCGCGCACCTCAGCTTCAGAGGCCGTGCCTGCCGCATTCCGAGCCGCGGAGACGAACAATCCCGCGGCTTCCTCGTATCGGCCCCGGATGCGCTCCGCCAGCCCCAAATTGAACGCCGGACGCGCTAGATGCGGCATCGCGTGCACCGCCGACCCCCACAAATCCACGTCCGACCGAAAACGGAAAGACTGGCCCATCGTGAGACAGGCCAGTCCAACCAAACACGCGATCCGAATCAGCGCCACGCCGTGGGGACGGACCCCAGAATGCCGTTGAGCGGCAGACTGTTGTTGACCATCCACGATCGGGTTGTCGCCCCCGACGCGTTGTAGCGACAGGAGTAGATATTCCCCGTCGTGATGTCCACCAGCGGCAGGTAGGTCCAGTCGGTCAGCACGCAGTAGCCGGCCAGATTGATGGTCGGCCGCATGACATACGCCTTCTGAGCCGCCGTCGCCACAATGACCGACGCGCCCGACGCATGAATCTGCGGGCGCTGCGCCCGGTTCACCGTGACGGTCGTGCCGCTCACGCTGACCACATCCATGAACTCGTGATCGACGTAGAGCGCGCCGCCGGCCTGCACGCCAGTGGCCGACGCCACCGCAAACTGCGTCTGAGTCGCCGTGATCGACGACGAGAGCGTGGTCCCAGACAGATACGTCTGGGCCAGCGCGGGAGAGGTCAGCGCGAGGAGCGCAACGAGAACGAGAGTGAGTCGCTTCATGTTCGTAGTCACCAATTAAGCGGAAAGTAACCGCACCCCGTTATTTTCGTTGTAGAGCACGCCATACCCGCCAAGGGTGTCAAAGCGCCACCCCATGATCGAGTTGGTCGGGTCCCAGAACTTGACGCACCGCACCGCCATGCCCGTTTCGGGATGCCGCTGCTGACGCGCCAACTGCTCGTTCTTCGGGAGTTCGAGCGGGACGTTGACGATCGCCACCGCGCCAGCTTCCGTTGACCCGCCACCGACCAGCAGCAGGCCGTTCTTGCCCGTCTTGCCGTTCGGGCTCGAGGTGCCGGGGAACAGCGTCAGCGTGGCGCCATTGGCCGGCAGGTCCGTGATGTTCTGGTAGGGCGAGCCCGGACCATACAACGCGGGGGTGAAGTTCAGCACATCGACGCCACCACCCGCCGCCGTCAACGCCTGCGTCACGCAGACCGTCTTCGTGTAGGTCGAGTTGGTGCGACGACGGGTCCGCGGGTTCACGTTGTAGGTGCCACCGATGCCGATGACATCCCCGACGTTGAACGTGTCGCCGGCCGTGGCCGTGATCGTCAGGCTGTTGCCCGACTGGCCCGCGCCGTTGACCGTGACCGCGCCGGCCCAGGTGCCCGCCGTGTGG
>DATFCF010000269.1:0-4593 GCA_035253445.1 Mycobacterium sp. | reverse complement strand
CATTTGGTCACCGAAGGTGCCGCGGGATTGTCGCTGCGGGCCATCGCGCGGGATCTCGGCATGGTGTCCTCGGCGGTGTACCGGTACGTGGCAAGTCGCGATGAGCTGTTGACCCTGCTTCTTGTCGACGCCTACTCGGAGTTGGCGGGCGCTGTCGATCGCGCTCGCGATGCGGCGAAGGGGTCGTGGCGCGACGACGTTCTGGCGATGGCACGCGCGGCGCGGCGGTGGGCGGTCGACCAGCCGGCCAGCTGGGCGCTGCTGTACGGCAGCCCGGTGCCTGGCTACCGCGCTCCGCGGGAGCGAACCGTCGGGCCTGGCACCCGCGTCGTCGGTGCGCTGTTCGACGCGGTCGCCGCCGGCATTGCCGCCGGCGATATACCCCAGACCAATGTGGCTGCAGCACAACCGTTGTCGTCGGATTTCGAGCGGCTGCGGGAAGAGTTCGGATTTCCCGGCGACGACTCCGCGGTGGCCAAGTGCTTTGTGATGTGGGCTGCGCTGGTCGGTGCGATCAGCCTCGAGGTGTTCGGGCAGTACGGTGCCGACACGCTCACCGAACCGGCGGCGGTGTTCGACACGCAGGTTCGGTTGCTGATCGAGACGTTCACTGTGTGACGACGGCCCGGTGTCGATGTGCGCGAACGTTCCTTACCACTCGAAATCTCGCGCACTATTCGAGTGGTAAGGAACGTTCGTCGCCACGAAGTGGTGAAGATGTAGCCTTGACTTATATAAGTGACAGCTATATCTTCGAGGTGTGCACGCGTTCGACGTCCTGGGGGATCCGGTGCGGCGCCGCATTCTTGAGCTGCTCGCCGGCGGCGAAATGCCTGCAGGTGTCATCGCTGCCACGATCCAGAACGAGTTCGCGATCACACAACCAGCGGTGTCGCAGCACCTGAAGGTGTTGCGGGACAATGGCTTTACATCGGTTCGACCAGACGGTCAACGCAGGCTCTACGCGGTGAACAGCGAGCCCCTGCGCGAAGTCGACCAATGGTTGGACGGCTTCCGCCGGTTCTGGACACCGCATCTGAATGCGCTGGCCACCGAAGTGGCGCGCGGCAAACGGCAACGCAAAATTCAAGGGAGGCAACATGATTGATATCGACGTTGACCGTCAGATCAAAGCGGTTCAGCGCAAGGTCGGGCCCCGTACGATCGACACCGGGGAGGCGCACGTCGTCACTGTCAGTCAGGCCTACGACACCGACCCGGCGGATCTGTGGGATGCGGTCACCACCATCGAGCGCATTCCTCGTTGGTTTCTGCCGATTTCCGGCGATCTGCGGGTCGGTGGCTCTTATCAGCTGGAGGGTCATGCCGGTGGAACCGTCCTGACGTGCGATCCGCCGAAGAACTTCACCGCCACCTGGGAGTACGGCGGCAACGTCAGCTGGATCGACGTCAGTGTCAGCAGCGAGGGCACCGACCGGGCTCGATTGGTACTCGAGCACATCATGCCTGTGGACGAGGACGAGATCTGGCGCCAGTTCGGCCCCGGCGCCGTCGGGATGGGCTGGGACTCCATGCTGCTCGGGCTGGCCATCCATCTGAGTAGCGGCGAATCGATCGATCCGTCGTTCGGGCAGCAGTGGACGGGCACCGAGGACGGTCGCCGCTTTCTTTCGCTGTCGGGCGAAGAGTGGTACACCGCGAATGTCGCCTTCGGTGTCGATCCCGCGACAGCCCGGGCGATGGCCGATCGATGCGTGAAGGCCTACCTCGGCGAGGAATAAACTAGAACACGTTCTAGCCAGCGGTGCGCCCCGGAGATATCCTCAAGGCGATGCATGACCAGACACCTGTCCAGATTGCGTGGGTGACGCCGGATCTGGCTGCCACCGAAAACGCCCTGACCTCGTTGTTGGGCGCCAAGAAGTGGATCCGGATGCGCGGTGTCCACTTCGGACCCGACACCTGCACGTTTCGCGGCCGACCCGCCGACTTCGTCGCCGACATCTCGCTCAGCTATGTCGGTGACATGCAACTCGAACTCGTTGCTCCGGTCTCGGGCGAGAGTATCTACACCGAGTTTCTCGACCGCGCCGGCGCGGGGTTGCACCACATTTGTGTGGAGGCCAAAACCGTCGAGGCTTTCGACGCGGCGCTGCGCGACGCCGAGCGGCAGGGTGCCACTGTCGTCCAGCGGGGCGTGATGGCGGGCGGCATGCGCTTCGCGTACGTCTCCGCCGAGCATGCCGGAGTGCCTTACCTCGAGATCGCGCACATCCCGGATGAGATCCGGGCGTTTTTCGACTACGTGAAACAGGAGCAACAGTGACGACCGCCGACGAGCGCTTGCGCGAAGAGAAAATGATCCAAGTCCCCGAAACCGTCGACGCCGCAGACGTGACGTCCTGGTCGGACGAGGTCGACGTCGTGGTCATCGGCTTCGGTATCGCAGGTGGATGCGCGGCCGTCAGCGCCGCTGCCGCCGGAGCGCGGGTACTGGTTCTGGAACGCGCCGCGGCCGCGGGCGGCACCACCTCGATGGCGGGAGGCCACTTCTACCTCGGCGGCGGCACTGCGGTGCAGCAGGCCACCGGCCACGCGGACAGTCCCGAAGAGATGTACAAGTACCTGGTCGCGGTGTCGCGCGCACCCGAGCACGACAAGATTCGTGCCTACTGTGAGGGCAGCGTCGAACACTTCAACTGGTTGGAAGACTTGGGTTTTCAGTTCGAGCGCAGCTATTTCCCCGGCAAGGCCGTGATTCAGCCCAACACCGAGGGCTTGATGTTCACGGGCAACGAGAAGGTGTGGCCGTACAAGAATCAGGCCGTCCCTGCGCCGCGCGGTCACAAGGTGCCAGTGCCCGGTGACACCGGCGGAGCCGGCATGGTGATCGACCTGCTGCTCAAACGCGCGGACGAGCTCGGCGTGCAGATCCGGTATGAGACAGGCGCAACCGCGCTGATCCAGGACGACGAGGCGGTCGTCGGCGTCACCTGGAAACACTTCAACGACACAGGAGCGATCCGGGCCAAGGCGGTGGTGATCGCCGCAGGCGGATTCGTGATGAACCCCGACATGGTGGCGGAATACACCCCGAAGCTGGCCGAAAAGCCGTTCGTGCTGGGCAACACCTACGACGACGGACTTGGTATCCGGCTCGGCGAGTCGGCCGGTGGCGCGACGAAGCACATGGACCAGATCTTCATCACCGCACCGGCGTACCCACCGTCGATTCTGCTGACCGGGATCATTGTCAACAAGTTCGGCCAGCGATTCGTTGCCGAGGACTCCTATCACTCGCGCACTTCGGGTTTCGTGATGGATCAGCCCGACAGTGCCGCCTTCCTGATCGTCGACGAGGCGCATCTGGAGCGTCCGGAGGTGCCGCTGGTGCCGCTGATCGACGGTTGGGAAACCGTGCAGGAAATGGAAGCGGCCCTTGGTATTCCGGAAGGCAACCTGGTCGCCACGCTGACGAGGTACAACGAATACGCCACCAGGGGTGAGGACCCGGACTTCCACAAGCAACCGGAATTCCTTGCGCCACAGGACAAAGGCCCGTGGGGTGCGTTCGATCTGTCACTTGGCAAGGCGATGTACGCCGGCTTCACGGTGGGCGGGCTGGCCACGACGGTCGACGGCCAGGTGGTACACGAGGACGGCAGCGTCGTGCCCGGGCTGTACGCGGCGGGCGCTTGCGCGTCGAACATCGCCCAGGACGGCAAGGGTTACGCCAGCGGCACGCAGCTCGGTGAGGGCTCGTTCTTCGGCCGCCGCGCCGGCGAACACGCGGCGCGAAACTAGCGCGTGGGCCCGTACGAACCTGGGGACAGACGCAGAATCGCACGAATTCGCCTGCGGGAATGCGATTCTACGTCTGCTCGTCAGTGGTGCCGAGGCGCCACTGACCGCCGCCGAGCAGCTCCAACCGCCGGTCGTGATGCTGCTCGACGGTGCTGCGATGGCTGACGCTGACCACGATGCAGTCGGGAAGCTGCGCACGCAGCGACCGGTATAGCGCGAATTCCTGCCCCTCGTCGAGCGCCGATGTCGACTCGTCGAGGAACACCACCTTGGGTTTGGCCAGCAGCACCCGGGCGAATGCGATCCGTTGCTGCTCGCCGGGCGACAGTATCTTCGCCCAGTCGGCCACCTCGTCGAGGCGGGTCTGGAGGTGCCCCAGCGCCACGGTGTCCAACGCGGTTTGTATTGCGGCATCGGCGAAGTCGCCGGCCGCCGCGGGATACGAGACGACAGATCGCAGATCGCCAAGGGGCACATAGGGCATCTGCGACAGAAACATCGTGTCGTCGGCGGGGCTGCGCAGCGTGCCCGAGGTAAAGGGCCACAGCTGCGCCAGGCTGCGCAGTAAGGTCGTCTTCCCTGCGCCGGAACTGCCGGTGATCACTAGCGAGTCACCCGCATCCAGCCGCATATCCAGCGGGTCGAGCAGCCGCGCCCCGGTTGGCGTGCGCACCTCGACATCGACGAGCTCCACCGAGCCATCGGCGCTCGGCAATGCGGTCAATGACGGTAGTTCCCTTGCATTTTCGTTGGCGTTGATCAGCCCGTCGAGGCGAATGATCGCCGCGCGGAAGCCTGCGAACGCATCGTAGACGGCACGGAAGAACG
>DATFCF010000268.1:0-4888 GCA_035253445.1 Mycobacterium sp. | reverse complement strand
TGACAAGCATCAAACGCCTCTCATCAGGTGGTACATGTCCAGTAGACGCTTGCTCGCGCTATCTGTCAACGCTGTTGACGGACAGCGTTAACATACAGGTTCCGTCCAAGACGAAGAGGAAGCTCTGCCGCGATGACGAAGCCGACCTCACCCGATGCCGGCGCCGACGGGGTCGCCAAGGGCAACGGCCCGGTCAGCCGGGCGGTGATCTTGCGGTGCGCGCTGAGGATCGTCGATGACCGCGGGGTCGACGGACTATCGATGCGACGCCTCAGCGAGGCGGTGGGCCGGGATCCCACGGTGATTTATCGGCACATACCGAACAAGGCCGCGTTGCTCGACGGCGTCGCTGAGACCGTCCTGGCGCAACTGCAGGTGGATGCCGCGGATCAGGACTGGGCGGGCCAGCTGCGCACGGTGGCCCACGACTTCCGGCGGTTGGCTCTCGAGCACCCAAACGTGGTGCCGCTGTTGGTGACTCGGCCGCTGGCCACGCCGTTGGGCCAGCGACCCCCGGGGATGCTGCGGCCGCTGGAGAACGTGCTGGCGCTGCTCACCTCGGCCGGCTTCAGCGGGGTCGATGCCCTGCACATTTATCGGATGGTGTTCGGCTACCTGCACGGCCACATCCTCACCGAACTGCAGGAGGTCATCGAGCGGCCCGAGGAGACCGACGACGTGCTGCGCTTGGGCCTGCACCGGCTCGCGGTCACCGAGTTCCCGCAGGTGCGCGCACTGGCGTCGGCCTTGGCCTCCTACGACGGTGCCGCTGAACTCGGGCGCGGTCTCGACCTGCTACTCAGCGGTCTGACAGGCCCTAGCGGTAGTTGACGAACTGCAACGCGACCTCGAGGTCGGCTTTCTTCAGCATGGCGATGATGGCCTGCAGGTCGTCGCGCTTCTTGGAGCTGACACGCACTTCGTCGCCCTGAATCTGCGTCTTGACGCCCTTGGGGCCCTCGTCGCGGATCAGCTTGGTGATCTTCTTGGCGTCCTCGCTGGAGATGCCCTGCTTGATGGTGCCGCTGACCTTGTAGGTCTTGCCGCTGGCCTGGATTTCGCCGGCGTCGAAAGCCTTCATCGAGATGTCTCGGCGGATGAGTTTTTCCTTGAAGACGTCGATGGCGGCCTTGGCGCGCTCCTCGGTGGAGCTGGTGATGACGATGGTCTCCTCGCCCTGCCAGGCGATGCCGGTGTCGGTGCCGCGGAAGTCGAAGCGGGTGGCCAGCTCCTTGGCGGCCTGGTTCAGGGCGTTGTCGACCTCTTGGCGGTCAACCTTGCTGACAACATCGAATGATGAATCCGCCATTGGATCCGTCCCTCCTGGGCTCTTTGGTGCGTTTTCGTCTTAGGCCCATCCTCGTTGTACCCTGCTAGTCGCACCAAACCGGGTCACACCGGGGTGCAGCACCCAGGCAGGTTGCCCGAGCGGCCAATGGGAGCGGACTGTAAATCCGTCGGCTTACGCCTACGCAGGTTCGAATCCTGCACCTGCCACCCTGGTCAGGCCCTCTTTCGAGGGCGCTGATGTGTTCGAGCGGTCCTTGAGTTGTCACGGATTGTCACAAGTTGCACCAACTCTGCGGGCCGAGCCGCTCGTTCACGAGCCTGAAGCGACCTCTTCCAATGCCTTGCGCATGTCGGGACATGGAACCCACGCGAATTGCTTCCCGATCTTGGTCCTCTCCAACAGGCCTCGCTTTTCCACGTCATACAGATCGTTTCTCGCCGTTTGCTTCGATACTCCGTGGTAGTTCATGTGCGACTCTGCGGTGTAGTAGTTCGACGGATCGCGGGCCGCGGACTGAACAAGGGCTACCTGGCGGTGATTGAAACCGCTAGGTCCACCTATGAGCAGCGAACGCGCGTGCTGCAACTCGATCGTCTTCTTGTGTAGGTACTTGTCGAGTGCTTCCAGTGCGCGACGGATTACGTCTAGGTGATAGATGACGAAGTAGGTGAGGTCCCCGTCGTCCTGTTCTGTGTACATGAACGAGCGCGCATATTTCGCCGGCGCCTCTTTCAAGATCAAGGAAATCGCCAGATGCTCTGTTAACCAGAAGCCCTGCTTAAGCATGCTCCAGTAGAAGAGCGCCCTAGCGGTGCGCCCGTTGCCGTCTTCGAAGTAGTGGTCGTAGCCCATCATGAAATGGATGGTCAGAGCGCGAACCACCGGTGGCACGTAGGGGCTCGAATCGATATCGGCGTTCGCGAAATCGCAGAGACTTTGTATGCGGTTAGGCAGCTCCTCGATCGGGGGAGGCTGATGAAGTAGACGATCTTCTTCGTCGAGGATTTTGACCCGATCTGCCGGATCCGGGTTGCTCTGCATCTGCCCCGCCAACGCCGGATCGTTGAGCGTCTTCTCTGTCACGATGCGGTGTACTTCGCAGATGCGTTCTGGTGTGAAGGGTAGGTGGCTGATCTCTCGGATGTGCTGCATCGCTCGGTAGTTGTTCAGGATCATCTGTTGGCTACGATCTTTGGGCGCTTCTCCGTAGGCAAGCATCCGCTTTGCCTCCCGTCGAGTGGTAGAAGCACCTTCGAGCTGGCTGGAACTGATTGCTTCCTCGATCAGCGATTGAATGACGTACTTATCCCGAGAAGTCTTCGAGACCACCTCCTCCGGGAGTGCGATCTGACCGCTGGCACGCTGGGAGACGTAATCAAGTTCGCGAAGCACAACGTCAGGCAGGGCGTAGGCGAATGGCTGGCCCCCGATCATTTCAAGGGGGAGCTGGCGCATGTTGGCCCGACGCTTGAACTTCAGGCCCATCCACCACTCCTCGTGTGTCATACCGTCAGGCGGCTCTTTGTAGCGCAGCTTGTCCCAGCTCAGGTACTCTTCCTCGTCTGCGGTGTCGACTCCGTCGAGGACCTCGAAGAGGCGGTTCATGTTGCCCTTGACCTGCTCCATCAGAGCGGGAAATGCCGGTGGTGGCATCGGCGTCTTCATGCAGGATCCTCCGCGGCAAAGGCTAAACAAAGTCAAAGTTTGTTGGGCTTTGACTTTGGGCGATTTGATTCCAAATTACACCAAAAGTCAAAATCGGTTAGACTTTGACTTTTGTAGTTCGAAGACCTGTGAGTAAACCTTCGGCTCCCTGGACAACCAGACGTTCAGACTGCGATCGGCAGCTTCGCGAGATGCGCCGGAGGTGGCGCGGTTCACGGGCACGCGGGGTAGGTCGCCATCGTGGTGGCCTTCGAGGCATGACCGAGCCACGCTGAAATCACAGCAATCGGGACGTTCTCCAGATGCATAAGGGTGGCGCAGGTGTGGCGCGCATCGTGGGAGCGGCTGCAGTCGGATCTGTTCCGCTGGTCGGTGATTACGGTCTGTTGGACGCGGCCGTCGCGCGACCTCAGGCCACGGTCTTCAGCGTCGATGCCTACACCGACAACTTCACTAAGGCGGCCGCATTGCTTCAGTCCCTGGCGCGAAATCACGCCTTCGTCGACGGGAACAAGCGCACAGCGTGGGCGGCGGCGTGGACATTCCTGCACATCAACGGGATACCGCTCGGAGACTTCGACGTCGACGACGCCGAGGTGTTCATGAACGACGCAGCGATCTGGGCATTGACGCCATTGCCGCCAAGCTGGCGAACTACGCGCCAGTGATGCGCTCGAACGTTCGATCCATTCAGCGAAGACCTCTGACCAGATGGCGCCCCTGCGCGCCCTGAACCGCTTTAATGGAATTAGCGGCGGCGCAAGATAATCAGCTGGCGAGCAGGTTGCACGAGGGGCACTGGGGATGGCTGTGTTGACTACCGGGGACGGATTCGACGACGTCGTCGTCACCGCCGTCGCATCAACGACGTCTCTCTCTCCCGATGCCGAAGACACCTGGCAACAGTTACTGGAGGGCCAAAGCGGCATCCGCCTGCTCGATCGGCCGTTCATCGTGGATTTCGGATCGCCGGTGAACATCGGCGGTGAGTTGCGAGAAACCTTCGAAGAGCAGCTGAACCGTGTCGAGAAGCGCCGGCTGTCGTACATGCAGCAGATGTCCACGTTGCTGGGCCGGCGACTGTGGGCCCAAGCGGGATCGCCCGAGATCGACACCACACGGCTGCTGGTATCGATCGGGCTCGCGCTCGGCAGCACCGAGGAATTCATTCGTCAGTACGACGAGTGGCGGGTAAAGGGCTTGAAGGCGGTGTCACCGCTGGCAGTGCAGATGTCCATGCCCAACGCGCCGGCCGCCGCGGTGGGGCTGGAACGTCGCGCGAAGGGCGGGATCATCTCCCCAGTGATGGCCGACGCCTCCGGTGCCGCGGCCATCGCAGAGGCTTGGCGACACATCGCCCTCGGCGAGGCCGACATCGCGATCTGTGGCGGCGTCGAGACGGGGATCGAGGCGGTGCCCGTTGCGGCATTCATCCAACAGGGGCTTATGTCGACCAACAACGACGACCCGGCCGGGGCCTGCCGCCCGTTCGACAAAGATCGCGACGGCATGGTGTTCGGCGAAGGCGGCGCGCTTCTGCTTCTCGAGAGCGAGCATCACGCCAAGGCCCGCGGTGTCGACATCTTGGCCCGGGTGATGGGGGCGGGCATCACGTCCGACGGCTACGACATCGTCAAGCCGGACCCCGAAGCGGAGCGCGCCGGTGACGCCATTTCCCGAGCCATCGAGTTGGCGGGCTTGAAGGCCTCCGACATCGACCACATCAACGCCCACGCCACCGGAACCGACTTCGGTGACCTGGCCGAGGCCCGCGCAATTCGCAGGGCGCTCGGTGATCACAAACCCGCCGTATACGCACCCAAAGCCGCCCTGGGCCACTCGCTGGGCGCAGCCGGAGCGGTGGAGGCGGTGCTGACGGTGCAGGCCCTGCGTGACGGCGTCGTGCCGCCGACGCTGAATCTGAAGGAACTC
>DATFCF010000267.1:0-4094 GCA_035253445.1 Mycobacterium sp. | reverse complement strand
GGTTGCAAGGTTCTTCCGCGCGGTTCTTCTCCGGTGAGCACAAGTCACTTGACCTCGACGCCTGGATTCGCGACAAACCCGATGCGCAAGCTCGCGTGGACACCTGGTTCGGCGACGACGAGAACCGCCCACTGCGCCGCCCGTTCGACTCCGTGTACCGCCTCGGTCTCGACCCGGAACCCAGCGACTATGACATTCAGATTTCTTCAGATGCGATGGTCGACGCATGCCGCCAAAGATGGGAGGCCGATGGTTCGCAAGGCGATCTGTTTCATCGCAAGTATGGGTTCGTAGTTAAGGAGATCTTCGAGGATATGTTTCCCAGTTTGTGGGAATGGGTCGATGAGTGGACCGAACGAACCGGCCGACCAGTGGTTCCCGCGCTGTTTTCGAGTTCAGGACCACCTGATACGTCCTCGGAGAAGGTCTCATCTCATTTCCGAGAGTCTGACTGGCGTATCCTTCCTGAAGGAAGCGAAGCCCCATGATGCATCTAATTCTGAAGATTGATATTCACGGTGACGTCGACCAAAGCGGCCTTGAGCGCCTACGAACCCATCTCGAACTCCGGAAACAAGGCCGATTGACTGACGATTGGGACGAGACATTTGGCAAACGCACCATCAAATACCCGGATGGTCGCAGCACAAAGATCGCGCTATATCGCCACGCCAATGATGGCTCTTGGACCGTCAACGTATCGACCACTGATCCCGGTTCCGCAAACGATGACGTGGCAGAGTTGCGAGCCGGATTGGTTAGCGGCATCACGGCAGCGGGATTCCAGCCGAGCGTGAGAGCGAAACCCACCTACGGCACGTCGGACTACTAACCACGTTGCGTGCCCTACCGCGCATACCGCCGCATGTCGACAGCCGAAGTTCATGCCGGACAACAAGTCGGCTTGACGCTGACTAAGCGGCGACCATCGCTACGAAGTCGCGGCCGATACCGACCTGGGAGGGCCCATCCCACCGGCCATGGGACAGCCAAGCGCCGGTCTTCAGTACTACTTCAGTCACTACTACTTCAGTCGTTCGATCGTTGACTTGATGAACGCAGGTTACTTGAGAGAGGTTCCTCTGTGAATCTGACCGAGCTGGCACGGGTACTGGCAGCGATCGGGATCGCCCCGGATGTTTTGGCGCTCGGTGGCCACGCGGACGATACGTAGTGTGTCCAGCAGTCTTCTGACGGTGCTTGGGAGGTCTATTGATACGAGCGGGGTAATAAGAACGGCCTGGTCCGACTGGCCATACGCCTGCCACGCCAATCGCTTTAATCACCACAGCCTTTCACCAGTGAGACGACCCACGATGCCGACAAGAGGCAGTGAAAGAACCAGCAACGACGCTAGCACCGCCGGCAGCGTCATCGCGCCGAGGATTGCGGTCTGCGCCCCGAACACAACTCCGCCGAAGAGCTGCACGATCCGGATGGCGAGCATTTGCCGTTGCCGCAGCACTGATTTGAGCGTCCGGCGCGGCAACTCGTGCATCACGCGAGTGAACGTCACCATGAGCAGCACGGCACCGATTCCTGCGACGATCCGCGGGATCACCGTGGAGTCGCCGTCCTCGTGCTGTGTGAACGTCACGATCACCGCGAACCCGACGATCAGCACCAGCCAGGTGCAACGGCGCAGCACTGCCGTGAGCACCGCGCCGACGTTTTGTCGCGCCACGTCCCCGATCGACGGGTCGAGCCGTCCAGCCCTGAGGAAGCCATGGATTGCGCTCCATCGCCGCCCGCGCGCGAACTTCAGCCTCGCCAGATTGTGCACGGCGTCAGCGTTTTCAGGATTCAGCCGCAGCGCCTCCCGATAGTCGCCCTCGGCCGAATTGACCTGACCGAGGGCAAGATAGATGTCCCCTCGAAGATTCAACGTGTCGACGTCTGCCGGGCTGTGCCGCAGCGCCTCGTTGACGACCGTCATCGCTTCATACGAACGCTTCGTCGCTTGCAGCAGGCGCGCATAGTTGTAATGCGCCAGATGGCTGTGGGGATGGATGGTCGCTGTCCGCCACGCCATCGAGAGCGCCTCGGGAATCCGGCCCTGTCCTTCGAGTGCACGACTGTAGACGCGCATCGCGTGCTCGTTGTCCGGGGCCACCGACAGCGAGGCGTGCGCACTACTCGCGGCCGCCGCGTAGTCGGACTGGCCCAGCTTTGCGCGGGCATGGGCCGTCAGCAGTCGTGGGTGGTGCGGGTTGGTCGCCAGCGCCGCCCGGACCACTTCCTCGGCACGACGGTAGTTGCCGGTCGTGAAGTAGCTTTCTGCGACACGACGACCGCGACGGCATCACTGGCCGCCGTCATCGAATCTTCCTGCGCCGCAGGTACTTCGCAGGTGTCGCGGCCGATTTTCCGGCCAGCGTCGCCGAGCACCGTTGCAGCAGTTTCAGTGTGGTGGTGTTCGTCGCGTCCTGCGCCAGCGCTGCACTGCACTGCCTAAGCGCCTCGGCATAACGCAACGGGACGACGTCGGGACTGCGTTCGACGGCGGCCGCCATCTCCCGAATCACCGGATCGTCTGTCAACACCCGCTCCCATCGCCGCCTCCGACAATCCTAGGCGCGGCCTGCGCATGTGCCGCGCACGGATTCGTCCCTGAAGATCAGGCCTAGAACTGCCCGCAGTTGGGCGTTGTCGGTAATCCGTTGAACCGGTCGGCAATCCACTGCATCGCCCGCTCGCCGTCCACCAGCATCGGCAGCGCGTGGTTGACGACAAGCTTGTTCATGAACGGTGGCTCTTCGTTGGTCCAGAACTCGACGTCGGCGCCTTGTGCGCACCAGTCGCGTCCCAGTTGGTTGGCGCCCGTCCACGGCACCAGCGGGTCATACCGATTGCTCAGGATCATCACCGGCGCATTGGGTTTGTGGCGGCCGATCTTCTGCATGTCGAACAGCGTTGTGAACGGCTCCTGGTTGACCAGCTCGAAGATGTTCGAATTGAAGTACGGCTGCAGGTGCCGAAACATGAACTTGGTGATGGTCTCGGCGATGCACTGATCCTGGACCTTGTAGAGCAAGTCCGCACCGCGCGGCGTGAGCGTCGCCCGAATCGCCTCCTCGAACTCCGGGTAGGTCGTGATCACCGAGTTGAGGGCATAGCCGACCACACCCACCAGCGCGCTGCCGTCGGCGTACGGGAACAGCTCTTTGAGGTCGGCCGGCGGCGCGCCGGCATACGTTCCGACGACGTGAAGGTCCGGGGCGTACGACGGGGCCAGTTCGGCCGCCGACGCGGCTGCACCCCCGCCTTGCGAGTAGCCCCAAAATGCCACCGGCCCTTGGGGATCCAACGAGCTGTCCGGTAGCCGCATCGCGGCCCGACCCGCGTCGAGCATCGCATTGCCCTCCGCGATCCGGTTCACATAGGTGTGCAAACCCGGCGTGCCGAGGCCTTGATAATCCGTCATCACGATCGCGAATCCACGCGCGACCATCGTCGCGACGAACATCTCCTCGTAATTGAACGCGATGTCCAGCCACGGCGACCAGTGGATGCCCTGGTTGAACTGCCGCGACGGCGCACACTGATCACCTTGGCCCTGCGTGCCGGGACCGTAGACGATCAACGGCCGCGGCCCCTGGCCCGGCCAATCGTCATAGGGTTCGAAGTAGGTGCCCGTCACGGCCATGGGGTTTCCGCGAGCATCGTTGCTGCGGTACATGATTCGGGTCCCCGTCGCCATGATCGCGCCCAGCTGACCCGATGGTTCCAGCACCAGCCGCGACGGCTCAGTGCGGATCAGATCGCCAGGTTGACCGGGCGGCAGCGGATCCGGCGGCGTGTAGAACTCGGTGTACTCGTCTTCGTTGAAGTACGCGTCATGCCCGTCGATGGTGGGGTCTGCGGACGCGTGCGGCGCGACCGCAAGTGCAACGATGACGACGGCAACAAACCCCGCCAGTCCCCGACCCACGCGGGGACCGTAACAGATTCGGTATGGCTAACGGGCCGATTACCCCAAAGCCGAAACTGCGGGCAGAGCGGCGACTTTCGACCTCGTCGCGCTCTGCCCGCAGTCTCGGCAAAGAACTCAGTAGCGGTAGTGCTCGGGTTTGTATGGGCCGTCGACGTCGACG
>DATFCF010000266.1:0-7157 GCA_035253445.1 Mycobacterium sp. | reverse complement strand
TGAACGACCGGCTCCTGCAGCACGGCGCCCAGGTAGTCGCCGGCCAGGGCGGTCAGGTCCGTTTCCAGATCGTTCGTATCGGCCATCCGTGCGATCCGCTCGAGGAACGGCGTGACGCTGCTCTCCAGCGCGTTGTCGACGATGGCCAGCAGCAGCTCGTGCTTGTCGCCGAAGTGTTTGTAGACCGTTTGCTTGGACACCTCGGCAGAGGCGGCGATCTGGTCGACGCTGGTGCCCTGATAACCGTTGCTCAGGAACAGTTCACGCCCCGCCGACAGGATCGTCTGGCGCTTCCACGCGGAACGGCCCAGCACCCGCTCGGTCATGTCGCCTCCTCGTCGAGTACTGGACAGTCTAGTTCTCAGTACTGTACCGTCTAGTTCCGTTCTAACACGGGAGGCACGCATGACCACCACCGATACGCCGCCGTTGCCGGTGCGGATCACAAAGTCGCTGCTGGGCTACGGCGTGATCGCCGGTCCGATCTATATCGTGGCGGTGGCCGCGCAGGTGGCTACCCGTGACGGGTTCGACCCCACCCGGCACGCGGCCAGCCAACTCGCCAACGGCGACCTGGGCTGGATACAGATCGCCACCTTCCTGATCACCGGTGCAATGACGATCGCGGCGGCCGTCGGCGTGCGCCGCGCCCTCGGGCGGGGCCGTCGGTCGGCGTGGGCGGCTGGCCTGCTCGGCGCCTATGGCGTCGGTTTGGTAGCGGCCGGCTTCTTCCGCGCCGACCCGTCGGACGGCTTCCCACCGGGTACGCCGCCCGGTATGGGCGAGGTCAGCTGGCACGGCTTGGCCCATTTCGCCGTCGCGGGCATCGGATTCGCCTGCCTGGTCGCCGCATGTTTCGTGCTGGGCGCGTGGTTCGCGCGCGACGGACAGGTGTCGTGGGCGTGGTTCTCCCGCATCACCGGGCTCGTGTTCGCGGCCAGCTTTCTCGCCCTGTCGTCGGGATCGGGCGGTGCGGCAACGATTCTGGTGTTCACCGCGGCGGTGGTTCTGGTGTGGGCGTGGTTGGCTGCGGTATCGGTCAAGCTCTACCGGTCGGTCGGGTGACATTTCGACGAACTATTTGCAAACTCATAATTCTTTCGGCGGTTGCTGGCAGACTGAATTCACGATGAATCCTGTCTAAGGAGACGATATGGCCGGTAAGAAGTCCGACTCCGAGCCAGAAGATGCATTCGCAGCGGCTTACAGGGCGTACCTCGAATCCGTCAAGCAGGCGTGGGCCGAGGTGGATATCGATGAGCTTGTGAGCTCCCGCAGGGGCGTCGGCTTCGACAGATACGACTGCGCGGGGTCTGTCTCCACCATTGGCACGGCGTGGACCCTTGGGACAATCGGCGGCTCGGTCGGAACAGCCGGAACGATCGGCTGCATCTGGCTCAAGCCCTGATAAAGGGAACGACATTCCGCAATGACCCGGCCCGCTGGGAGCGTAAGCACGCCATCGCTTGAAGCGCTCCGCAGCGATCCCAATCTTCGCTTTCCGCGACGGCCGCGACTGGTGGAAGATCTGCGCGTCTTTCAGATGCCCGACGGACTGGGCATCCAGCTCCATTTCGGTGACGCGCCCGTGGTGATGCGGGGGCGACTGGCGGAGGATTCCTTCGTCTTCCTGCAGAAGCACCTCGATGGCACACGTGACTTGGATCAACTCTCCCCTGCCATTCCGGCAGACCTGCCCGTGGAGACCGTGGGCCGCACGCTCTGGTTGCTGCACACGAAGGGTCTGCTGGTCGACGGCGAGCCCTCGGATCACCAAGCACTTACCTGGCGGGCACCCGATCCGGTGATCGGCAGGCAACTGCTGTTCTGGGGACGCCACATTGGCGACAGCCGCGCGGCATCCTCCGGTGAGGTCCTCCAGCGTCGGCTCGGACATGCGACGGTGATCATTGTCGGGACAGGTCTTTTCGGCGTCGCCACCGCGGATCTCCTATCCCGTTCTGGTTGTGGGCAACTCAAGTTTCTGTCCTGGGACGACGGTCCCGCCGGCTCTTCGGAATCAGACACTGGCATCACGTCGAACTTGCTCTCCTCGCCGATCACGCCCACGGCGTGGGCGTCGGCGCGACCGGCAAACCTGCATGCCGTAGATGGCATCCTGCGGGACTGGCTCTTTGATGCCGATCTGATCGTGACCGCGACCCGCAACGCACCTGACCGGCTGTTCGAGGAGATAAATCGAATCTGCCAGCAGGCCGCCAAGCCGTGGCTGCGGGGCAACCTGGAGGCCTCGTCGATCGAACTCGGCCCCTACGTCCATCCGGGTTCTTCCGCCTGCTTCAGCTGCCTGCAGTTGCGTCGCCGCAGCGCGGACCCGCTGGCGATCGAGCACGAACTCGACCACGCCGCCCGCGCACAGTCCGATGAGGCCGGAGGAATACCGCCGATCGGGGAGGCCCTTTTCGCTGCCACTCTTGGTGCGTCACAGCTGACCGGGGAGGTCATCAGGGTGGTCACCGGCATCGCGATGCCCGCCTTGCTCAATCGCGTGGTCACGGTGAGTCCGACTACTGGGGAACAGCACACCAACAATGTCCTTCGGGTGCCCCGCTGTCCCGATTGTTCGAAAAGCGCTGTGACACTCGCCGAGCGGGGCCGTGCTTAGCCAAGCGCCGTCGTGGCCCGACGTCAGCCGCCACGGCCACTGGACGGCGTCGGTAATGTCCTGGGCCGACGCGAAGTACGGGCCGGTAAGCGGGCTCGGCGGCATGCGAATGGCTCACCCCGAGCCCGAATTCTGGGTGTTCGCCGCCGATTTCACCCGGACGCCGGTAGGCAATTGGTTCGGCGGTAACCCGACCGGTGCGGCAGGCGCTTCCATTTACGCCGACGAGGCGCTGCTGCGTTGCCTCGGAGAGGTCGCCGAACGCTACAGTGCGTTGACCGCTCCGATCGAGGGCACCGTCCGACCGGTCGACCCGGAGTTCATCCGGATGTTTCCGAGGTGCGCCAAGGACGAGGAGTGCTCGCCGATACTGCGCGGCGACATCCCCGAGAGTCCTGTGACCCACGTGCCGATGACCTGGCTGGCCAACGGTGAGCGCGTCGAGGTGCCCGCGGGCTACGCACACCTGACGCTTCCGCCGCCAAGCGAACCCCTTATGACGACTCCCATCTCCAGCGGTCTGGCTTTTGATCCATCGTTGGAAACCGCGCTGTGGCGCGGGATTTGCGAGGTCGCCGAGCGCGATGCGTTGATGCTCACCTGGTGGCAGCGAAAGCCAGTGGCCGAGATCGATGTCGGTTGCGGGACCGCCGGACTGCCGGGCTCGTTTCCGCACCTGGCGGACCGGCTCAGCAGGGTAGCCGCCGCTTCGTTGCGCGCCCGCTTCTTTGACATCACAACCGATTTCAGCGTGCCCACGGTCGTGTGCATTTTGACGGGCGACCGGTTTCCGTTCCTCACAGTGGGAGCGGCATGTCGTGGTGCTGCCGACGCGGCCTGTGCAAAGTCGCTGGACGAAGCGGTAGCGATTCGGCTCGCGATCAACGGGGCGGAGGGATTTGCACCGCCGAGCCTGGACGACTTCAACTGGTTGGAGGACCTCGAAGACCACGCGCGACTGTACGCGGCCGGCCATCTGCGCCACGCACTCGACTTCCTGTTGGACGGTGATCAATCGCCGATCACCCTCTCGCAGATGGCCGAGCGCCCGGCACTCGGTACGCCGCGCACGATGGCCGAGTTGCGCGACGTTGCAACGAATTTGCAGCACAAGGGGCTGACCGTGTTGTGGACCGATCTCACCGCCCCGGAGCTTTCCTCGGATGGCCACGTAGTCAAGGTTGTCATCCCGCAGATGGTCCCGCTTCCGCAACTACATCGTGTGCGCTGGCTGGGTACTGCGCGGCTGCGCCGTTCCGGCGATGACGAAGTACCACTCGCGGCGTCGTTCAACCCGTATCCACACCCGTTCGCCTGAAGGAATCCGGAACTGATGCCTGCCCACGAGCACAACCACGTCGACGCTCCGGAATCACTGGCCGCGGAATTCCACGTCGCAAGCCGCAACCAGGCAGCCTACAAGCGGATGTACAAGGCGCACGACCTTCACCTGCAGCCCGCCATCCGCGACCTCGTCACCGACGCACCATTGCATCTTGACGATCGCAGGCGGGTGACGCTGCCCCCGCATGACGAACCCGTCGCGGGAACGGTGCTCGACACGATTCGCAGGCGCGCGAGTGGACGAGCATTCAGTCCCGATCCGCTGCCGGTCGGAATGTTGGCCACCCTGCTTCGCCACGCCAACGGTGTGCTGGCTTCTGTTCAGACACCCGACGGAGCGTTCTACCGCCGCGCGGCCGCCAACTCCGGCGATCTCGGATCGGTTGAGATCTTTCCGATCGTTCTCAACGTCGAGGGCGTCCAGCCCGGCATCTACCACTTCGACAGCGTGCGCCACGACCTCGCCGAGTTGCGGACCGGCAGCTTTGAAGACTGGATTCGTGAAGTTGTCATCTATCAGGTCGAGCTGTCCAGGGCAGCCGTGGCGCTGGTGCTGACGTCGGCCATCGGGCGCTTGCAAACGAAGTACAGCCTCCGGGGGTATCGGTTCGGGTTGCTCGACGTGGGCCACGTGTCCCAAAACCTCTATTTGGTCGCGACTGCACTTGGTCTGCAGGTGTGTGCGACTGCCGGTTTCATCGACGACGTCGTCGACTCCGCGCTGGAGGTCGACGGGCTGGGAGTCGCGTCGATGCTCGTCGTCCTGGTAGGGCTTTAGACACTCGCATGGACGCACACGTATGCAGTCGGGACGACAAACGATGGATCGTCTCGGCGGTCCGCGGTTGACTTCGAGTCATGAATACAAGCCCGCTTGTCATCCTGACCTCCCTCGCCGCCCTCGCAAGCGCCGCCGCAGGCGGAATGATGTACGTCTTCTCCACCTTCGTCATGCGCGGCCTTGACCGCACCGAACCGGTTGAGGCGATCACCGCGATGCGGGGCATGAACGTCGAGGCGAACTCCAACCCCGCGTTCCTGCTGGGCTACTTCGGTGCAGCGATTCTCGCCGTTGCGGTCGGCATCGTCGCCGTGGTTCAGCTGCGCCAGCCCGGTAGCTGGGTGCTGCTTATCGGCGCGGTCTTCGGCATCCTCGCCGCAATCATCACGATGGCGTTCAACGTGCCGCTGAACAACCACCTCGACGCCGTGAACCCGGTCGGCCTCCCGCCCGCCGACGCGGCCAGGGAGTGGCAGGCGTACTTCACGACGTGGACGAATTGGAACCACGTCCGCACCGCGACGAGTTTCATCGCGGCGGTGGTCATGCTGATCGGCGTGCGTTACCGCTAGGTCGGCGGCTTGAATCCCCCGGTATCCGGCTGCTGCGGCACCGGTGCCGAGGGAACTTGCTGCTGCGGATACACCCCGGGCCACTGGGCCGGTGGCCGCAACCGATCCAATTCACGACGGTGCCGCTCCGCCAACACTGCCGCGAGCACCAGTTGTGGCGCAACGCCAGGCGGCGGGGGTGGCGCTATCTGTGCGACGACTTCGCCGGCGATCCGCAAGGCCATCTGATCCCGCACCATGGGATCCAATTGCGTTGCACGGGAAAGAAATTGACGGGCCAGCTCCGCTTGATCCGCACCGAGCCCAGACAGCTGCAGTGACGACGCCCACCACGCCAGCTGTGGCGGCATCGGCGGCGGCGGTGGGAGCCGCGGCCCGCGCTCGCTGATCACCAGTGTGCCTGCGAACACGTCGCCGATGCGCTTGCCCTTGGGGGAGAGCAGGCTGCAGATCACCGCCGGCCCGCCGGTGAATGCGAAGATCTCGATCACGCCGGCCAGCGCGCGAAACAGTGCCTGCCGGAAGCGTTCCGGGCCACCGTCATCGGAAACCACCCGTAACCCCATGGCCATCTTGCCCAGCGACTTGCCCCGCGTCGCGGTCTCGAATGCGACCGGATATCCCACGATCGCCAGGACCGTGAAGATGATCAGCACGGCGCCCGACAGTGCGGGATCGAATTGCGTCAGGGTGGCCGCCCACAACAGCACACCGATGATGTAGCCGATGAAGATGACCGTGACGTCGATGAGCGCCGAGACGACGCGAACGGGTAGCTGGGCGATCTGAACATCAAGGACCACCGCATCCCCGGTCACGACAGGTTCTTGCTGGCCGACCATAGCGACCCACGCTACTAGGATTCGCGATGTGGATGTCGACGCGTTCGTGCTGGCGCACCGTCCGACGTGGAACCGGCTGGAGCAGCTGGTCAAGCGGCGCCGGCGGTTGTCGGGCGTCGAGGTCGACGAGCTGGTCGACCTCTACCAGCGGGTGTCCACCCACCTGTCGATGGTGCGCAGCGCGTCCAACGATGCGGTGCTCATCGGCCGGTTGTCCGGACTGGTGGCACAGGCCCGCTCGGTGGTGACCGGTGCGCACGCGCCGCTGTGGCGTGAGTTCACCCGGTTCTGGACGGTGTCGTTCCCTGTGGTCGCCTACCGGTCATGGCGGTGGTGGCTGGCGACGGCTGTCGCGTTCTTCTTCGTCAGTGCGCTGATCGCCGTGTGGATATCCGGCAACCCCGAGGTACAGGCATCCCTCAAAACGCCAAGCGAGATCGACGAACTGGTCAACAACGACTTCGCCTCCTACTACAGCGAGAACCCGGCCGGATCGTTCGCCCTGCAGGTGTGGGTGAACAACTCCTGGGTCACGGCCCAATGCATCGCGTACAGCATCCTGCTGGGAATTCCGATCCCCTATCTACTCTTCATGAACGCCGCGAACCTCGGCGGGAACGCGGCGTTCATGTTCGACGCCGGTAAGGCCGACATTTTCCTCGGCCTGCTCACGCCACACGGCCTGATCGAACTGACCGCGGTGTTCCTGGCCGCCGCCGTCGGGATGCGGCTGGGCTGGTCGGTGGTGTCGCCCGGCAACCGGCCGCGCGGACAGGTGCTGGCCGAACGGGCCCGCGCGGTCGTCGCCGTCGCGGTCGGACTGGTGGTGGTGCTGGCGGTGGCCGGGCTGATCGAGGCGCTGGTGACGCCGTCGTCGCTACCCACAGTCGCCCGCATCGGCATTGGGGTGGCCGCCGAAACTGCCTTTCTGGCTTACATATTCCACTTCGGACGCAAGGCGGCTCTGGCGGGGGAGACCGGCGACGTCGACG
>DATFCF010000265.1:0-4345 GCA_035253445.1 Mycobacterium sp. | reverse complement strand
GCGCTGATGGTGTGGACACCGATCCCGCTGATGCGCGAGCACGAGGAGACGGCCGCGTCATTGTGGCGCCAGCTCGCCGGCGGATCGTACGTCTGGTGGGCACTGGCGGTGATCGTCGTGGCAGGCACGGTATCCACGCGCACCGCCGAGCGCAGTCGGCCGGCGGTCAACGCCGCGCCGGTGCCCGCGGTCAACTAAGCCGCGATCTGGGCCTTCGGTTCCTTGCCCTCTTTGACATCCGCGGCGTAGAGGTCCACATACTCCTGCCCGGACAGGCGCATCAGCTCGTACATCACCTCGTCGATGACGGCGCGCTCGATGAAGCGGTTGCCTGCCAGGCCTTCGAACCTGCTGAAGTCCATCGGCTTACCGAACTTGACCTTCACGCGGCCGAACCGCCACATTTTGCTGCCAGGAGGGTTGACGATGTCGGTTCCGATCATCGCGACCGGAATCACCGGAACACCGGTCTGCAGCGCCAACCGGGCCAGCCCGGTCTTGCCCTTGTACAGCCGCCCGTCGGGCGAGCGGGTGCCCTCGGGGTACATGCCGAGCAGCTTGCCCTCCCGCAGGATGCGCTCCGCGGTGTCCAATGCGGCCTGTGCGGCGTCGGCGTCCGTGCGGTCGATCGGCACCTGGCCGGCCGCCGTGAAGAACCATCGCTTGAACCAGCCCTTGAGCCCGGTTCCTGTGAAGTACTCGGCCTTGGCCAGGAAGGTGATCCGGCGGCTGACCACGAGGGGCAGATAGAAGCTGTCGGCGACGGCGAGGTGGTTACTGGCCAAGATCATCGGGCCGGAATGCGGAACATATTCCAGCCCTTCGATTTTCGGGCGACCCAGCAGCGACAGCAGGGGACCCATGAAGATGAACTTGAACAGCCAATACCACATGGACCCTCCCCAGGACCGAGCGCCGGACGGTGCTCTGCGACAACTTTACCTACGCAGTGTGGATGCGACCACATGGCCGACGCGACGTCACTCTTCGACAGTCACCGGGATGTGCTGATAGCGGCCCGGCCCCGACGGCGGCGGTTCGTCATCGTCCGGACCGCCAGGCGACGACGGGGGCGACGGCGGCTCCGGCGGTCCGTTGCCGTCCGCCGTGTCTGCATCTGCAGTGTCTGCAGTGCCGTCTACGATCGCCCGGATCACCGTCAGCAGCGCCACACTGTGTTCGGCCACCACGCTCAGTAGCGGATGCTGCTCGCCGGACACCAACGCGGCGAGCGCACACACGGGGCACCACACCTGCTGGCACTTGCCGGGCCCCTGGGAGGGTCCCGCGCTGCTCGCCGCGCGGGCGGCGGCCAGTCGCACCGCCGGGTCGAGCCGGTCGAGAATGGTCTGCGCCAACTGCCGCAATTCGGGACCGAGGTCGGGGTGAGCCCCACTCACGCTGGCCACACCTCCGGATTCGGTCGAAAACGCACCGTCAACTCGCTGCCTCGCAACTGGGCGTCCATCACGATGCACCGCCGCAGAACGGACGCCAGCCGAACCCGGCGCCGCATCCCGCCGGCGCCGATGATCAAGTCGTCGTCGACTCGGCCCAACGTCAACGCGGCGGAGTCGACCTGCGGCAACTCTAGCCGCAATCGGTAGACGGCTTCGAGGCCAGATCCGGATTCGCGGTCGACGATCGGGCGCACCGGTCCTGGCGGCGGCGAACCGTCACGGCGACGCGCACAGTCCAGTAATTCGCCGAGCGCCTTGGGGCCGATTGGTTCGCCCGCCACATGGGGTACCAGCACCAGCGCAGCGTCACCGATCTTCGTGTCCAGTTCGCCCAGCACCGTCTGCTGTTCGCAGATGCGCTCGGAATACCAGTCGAACGCAGGATGCTCGGGCAGGTTGCGGTACTCATACGAATCATCCTGCAGCAGAACCTGATTGACGATCAGCTCGTCGATCCGCACTCCCATCAACGCCAGCGCCCCCATGGTGCGCACCGCTTCCGCGGCCACCACGCGTTCGGCCGTCAACACCAGATATGCGCTGACCCGTTCCCCGTCGGTGAGCAGTGAGCTCAGTTGTTCGGTGCCGGTGCCGATGCGCTCGAGCAGGCCGACGATGGCAGCCGAGCGCGCGTCCTCCGAAGCGCCGGAGAGGCGGCGATGCCGCGGCCAGGCCCGCTCGATATAGAGGCCGAACGTCGCGGGCAGGGTCAGCATGCGCAGCGCATCGGCCGTCGAGGCGCAGTCGACCACAACGTGGTCCCAGCCCCCCGAACACGCCAACTCGCCGACCTCGTGAAGACCGAGTACCTCCTGGATACCGGGAAGCGCCGAAAGTTCTTCTGGCGCAACGGCACCCAGGTCGGACTCAGGAAATCTACCGGACAGCAGGCCAGCGATTTCACGCCATCGCCCCTCCAGCAGCGCCAGGGTGTCCAGTGCCAGCGCGTCGAGGAACCCGCCGCTGCCGGCATCGGCACCGGCATCCAAGTCGGCGAGCACCCGCGTCGGCTCGCGCAGGCCGGTCGGGGCGACCGTCGTGCCCAGCACGTCGCCGATCGAATGGGCCTGGTCGGTCGACACGATCAGCACCCGCAGTCCCGCGCGCGCGTCGCGCACGGCGGTGGCTGTCGCCAACGTCGACTTACCTACGCCACCCTTACCGACGAAGAGACTGATCCGGGCGGCGGCTGCCGATTCACTCAGCCTCGACTCGTTTCTTGAGGTCCTTCAATGCGGTATCCGTGAGCCGGCGTTCAGCCTTGCGCTTGAGTAGCCCGATCATCGGGATGATCAAGTCGACCGAGAGCTCATAGGTGACATCTGTTCCAGATCCCTTGGGCGTCAATCGATATGCGCCGTCCAGTGCCTTGAGCAGCGAGCTCGACACCAATGTCCACCGCACGGACCCGTGGTCGGGCGGCCAATCGTAGGACAACACCATGGTGTCCTTGAGGACCGCGGCGTCGAGCACGAGCCGGGCGGTCTTGGGGTAGCCCGCGTCGTCGGTCTCGAGCACCTCGGTTTCCTTGTACTCGGCGACCCACTCCGGATAGGAGCCGATATCGGCGATGACGTCCATCACCGTTCCCGGATCGGCATCGATGTAGATGGTCTGCGCCGTCTTGTCCGCCACTGAATTCTTCCCCGCTAGGTCCGCCCAATGGCAGAAAATCTACCTTCCTCCGAATGGTCTGGCCGAACTATCAGGCCAGCGGCGGTAGCCCCACTGGCCGCGAAGCCTCCAGCCGCTGCTTGACCTCGAACGCCATCCTCTTGCCCGCCACCCGGCGGGCATGGTTGCACTTGGCCAGGTTCATCTTGGCCAGCTGCCACGCCGCCACACCGGACGGTTCGGCGTGAAGGAAGTAGTGCAGGACGACGCCGTCCAGGACAGGTTCGCACCAGATCTCCATTGTTCCAGTCAGCGCACCGGTGACGGTCCAGCGATGTCCGGCCGCGGCGCGGTCCTCGACCACGGTCAATCGCAGGTCGGGCCACCAGCGACGCCAGCTCGCGGGATCCGCGACGGCCCTGCCGACCTCACCAGGGTCGGCGGCGACGAAGGTTTCGTCCGCAATCTGGATGCTGTTCATCGAATACAAGCTTCACATATGCGCCTGACCAGGCCGATGGCGGCCGACTAGGCTGGGAAAGGCAATGCCGCTGGATGTCGAGAGGTCATCATCGTGCGCGAGTTCAGTGTTCCCGCATCATTCACCGTCGGCGAGCATGACAACGTCGTGTCGTCGGTGTTCTCTCACGAACGCGACGATCCCGACCACGTGATCTTTGCGCGCCTGGTCGACGGCGCCTGGACCGATGTCACATGCAAGCAGGCAGCCGACCAGATTCGTTCGACCGCTTTGGGTTTGATCGCCGAGGGCGTCCAGCCCGGTGATCGGGTCGCGCTGCTGTCGGCGACGCGCTACGAATGGCCCATTCTGGACTTCGCCATTCTGGCCGCGGGTGCGGTCACTGTGCCGATCTACGAGACGAGCTCGGCCGAGCAGGTGAAGTTCGTGCTGGCCGACTCCGGCGCGGTGCTGATCTTTGCCGAGACCGACGCGCACGCCGACAAGATCGAGCACCTCAAGGGCGAGCTGCCCGACCTGCGCAAGGTGCTGCGCATCGAAGGTTCCGGCACCCCTGCGCTTGACGAGCTCGCCGAGGCGGCCAAATCGGTCGACCCGAAACAGCTCGATGACCGGCTGGCAGCCCTCAAGGCCGCGGACCCGGCCACGCTGA
Organism: Mycobacterium sp.; assembly: GCA_035253445.1. Classification (GTDB taxonomy): domain Bacteria; phylum Actinomycetota; class Actinomycetes; order Mycobacteriales; family Mycobacteriaceae; genus Mycobacterium. The sequence goes on along the minus strand of DATFCF010000265.1, from coordinate 138 downwards.
TCTACACGTCGGGCACTACCGGGCGCCCGAAAGGCTGCCAGCTCACCCATGCCAACCTGCTCTACGAGATCCGGGGCACCCAGGAGTGCCTGCCGACGCTGTTGCGCGAGGGCGAGCGGCTGCTGGTCTTCCTGCCGC
>DATFCF010000264.1:0-2755 GCA_035253445.1 Mycobacterium sp. | reverse complement strand
GGGATGGTCACGCCGCCGAGGCAGAGGTAGATCATGGCGCTGAGGGCGTCGAGGTTGCGGTAGCCGAAGCCGCGGCGCTGGATCAGTCGGATCTTGGCGTTGATGCCTTCGAGGCGGGAGTTGGATCGGCCGAGCTCGACGATGGCGGGGATCCTGGTGCGTTTCGCGGCGGTGCACCATCGTTTGAGGTAGCACCAGCCGCGTCGCTCGGGCAGGCCTGGCTCAGACGGCATGGTGGGTGCATTGGCTCGGTAGACCGTCGCCACCGGCGCCGCGACGTGTCATACCGGGCCGTCGTCGCTGCCTCGCACGGGCAGATCAGATGTCGCGGGTCCGGGAAGTGACTTGTCCGAAGTGTCGATCATGGGGATTGGGTGGGCCGCGCTGGACGTCAGAGTCGCCCCGCGTGTCCTCCCGGGCCGTGCCGAAACGGCCCTGCCCGACAACCTGTTCTCGTTCGTTGATGATCTCGGTCGTGGCGGAACGCTGTGCGGGTCTACGCCGATGATGATCCGGGCCATCCGCTTTCCGTCCCTCGATCCGACAGGTGTTGTCAGCGAGGAGGGCACCGCTACTTCCAGCTGGGCGTACCCCTGAGCTTTCCGCGCCGCAGTGACCGGCAGGACGCACGCCAGATGAGAGCCGCACCAGGAACTACGGTGGGCAGCCGGAATGAGAGCGACGCCGCCGGTCACCAAGTCGTCGGCCGCAGTATTCCGTATGCAGGAGCCGACGGCGTACGCGGACGTGACTGTTCCACTACAGCTGTACCAGCGCGGCAGTAGCGTCGTCCGCGGTGTGGTCGCGGCGCTCACACGGCCGCCATACCCACCGCGATGAGCGCCTCGCGCGTCAGACCCACGTACAGCACCGATACCGCTGGAAGCGGCAACCCGGCCGTCAGGGCGGCCGCGCCCGCACCAAGGGTGAGCCGGGCGCGGGCAGCGATGCTGCCGTTGCCGATCAGCGTAGCGACGCGCAGACGACGCCGATAACCCGGTCCCGCGACGCGTCACGGTCGCGGCCGCGATCGCGCGCTGATGATGATCGGCGTGACGAGTCATCGGCCCGGTGACGATGATGACCGCATGTCGCTCGTCGAGATTTGGCCGGTTCTGGGGATCAAGGTGTCTACCCCGGCCGTCGAGTTGTTCTCTCCCGATCAGGAAACCCTTGAGACGCTCGCTCGGCTGGCCGCCGACGGGGTCTACGACCCGCAGAACCAGTACCTACCGCGTACTCCGGTCGCCGGGTGGGAGGACGTCGCCTCACCGGAGGCCGAACGCCGGTTCCTGCGCTACTTCTGGGCCGGGCTGGCCGACTGGCGACCCGAGCGGTGGAACCTGATGCTCGCCGCGAAGGCCGGCGGCGACATCGTCGGGGTTCAGGAGATCGGAGCTCAGCACTTCGGGGTGACCCGTACCGTTTCCACCGGGTCGTGGATCGGCCGGCGATACCAAGGCGCTGGATACGGCAAGGCTGTTCGTGCGGCGGTCCTGCATCTGGCGTTCGATGGTCTTCATGCCGAGCGCGCGGACACCGCGGCGTGGGTTACCAACCATGCTTCCCTCGGCGTCTCCCGTGCGATGGGCTACCGCGACAACGGCACCACGACCAGAGCGGCTGAAGGCCGACGGGTCGAGCAGGTCAATCTGACGCTGAGCCGCTCCGACTGGCGCGGCCCGGCAGGCGATGACTTCATCTCAGGAATCACGTCCGACGCGTCGGAAATGCTGGGCATGCCACCGGTGGACTCGCTGTAGACGTGTCCGCCATAGTCCCGTGCGGCCAGCCGCTGTATTAAAGCGTCGGTGGTATGCAGGCTCGGTTCGGCGTAGCGATCAGCCGTTGGGCAAATTTCACACACCCTCGTGGGCGGTAGGGTGGGAGAATGCCCAGCCCCAGAAGCGCAGCGGGTCGTAGGCATCGCCGGGTGCGAGGCGGCGAGCCCCGGCCGCTGGTGCTCTCGGATACGTGGCATGCAGCTTCCATGCTTGAGGTCGACGTCGAGCATGAGCAGACGGTTAAGGCCGCACGGTACGACGACGCCGACCTGACCGATCGGCTCGCCGAGCGGGTCGAGTTCCTCCAATGCCGGTTCCAAGGCGCCCGTTTGGCCGGCTCCCGCTTGTCGAGGGTGCGGTTCACCGACTGCCTGATCGAGCGCTGCGATCTGTCGAACCTCCGTGGTGACAGCGGCGTGCTGGAACGAGTGAAGGTCGTCGAGTGCCGGATGACCGGGTTCGCGTTCAATGACGGTCTGGTCCGTGACGTGATGTTCGAGGATTGCAAGGCCGACCTGACCAATTGGCGACAGGCGCGTCTGGAGGCGGCGGTCTTCGTCGGCTGCAGCCTGGCCGGGGCGGATTTCACCGATGCTGACCTGCGCGGCGCCACCTTCCTGCGGTGCGATCTGGTCGGCGGGCAGTTCCACCACGCGACTATGACCGGCACCCGGTTTCGGGCATGCGAGCTTGAGGGCATCGGAGGCATCACGAGCTGGGACGGTGCCATTGTGCACCCGGACGACCTGCTGGGCTTGGCCTACGTGCTCGCCGGAGCCTTGGGAATCAAAGTGGACTCTGCAGGTGGATAGCGCTCATCCGTGCGTCCGTCACGTGCAGGGCAACTTGGCGATGTCAGTGCATATCCGTAACCGAAGGTGGCTGCAGTCGCCCGACTCTGGGCCGGGGCGCGCCGCCTGTCCTCATACTTTGATCGACGCACTGATCTGCCGCTGATAAGGCGCGGCGGG
>DATFCF010000263.1:0-2683 GCA_035253445.1 Mycobacterium sp. | reverse complement strand
CACCGCCTGCACCGGCAGGATCAACCCGTCAAGAAGCCCGAGATGTCGGCCGATAGAACTCCAAAGTGGGTCGCGAAGTGAGACACATGTCATATCCACGGCTTGAACACGCAACACCGTCCTTTTCTGACCGGAACTTGGCCTTGGACAGCCAAAACCCTCTCGGGAGATGGCGTTGCGGCACAAAAGATCATGATCAAGCCGCCCATGGAACGGCAGCAGAGCTCATCGAGGTTAGACCGGGAGGGTGTCGAGTTGTCGCGGCCCGTGAAATGCAGATATCGAACGTCACCCAGAGGTGCACAGTTCGCCACGTACCGGTGGCCACCCCAAGTATCCTCTTGACTGGGTCAGTGCTGGTGCTATGAAATGCAATGGGTGCTGATATCTTTAACAGAAGGCGACTGGCGGAAGGGGGTCTCTAGGGAAAAACTAGTGACTATCCTCCAGGAAGGCTTGCCGGGCTGAAATTTCGGCAGTCGCGGCTGCCCGATCAGTCGAGACCTCGATAGACTGTGGAAACCTTCTGTGGGCCACAGACGTGAGGCGATGCGAGATGCCTGTGTTTTGCGCCACGGTCGGATTGGCTATTAAGCCGTTACTGCGTGGACCCAGAAGGCGACAGTGGGGTCCCGGTTGTAGTTGAAGAAGGCGCGACCCGGCGCGCGTGAGTGACTGACGAAGCACCCTATATTGAATAGTAGGCAGATCAGGCTCCATGTTAAGGCTGCCTCTTGTTCGCGGTACGTCTACTGGGCTGTGGATGAGTACGGGTGATCGACGGGTACGTCCACGGGACAATCGAGGTCATCGCTGATGAGGGGGACATTCTCCCGCGAGCCATGGCATCGCATCGAGCAGTACGGCGGGGCGGATCAGGGTCCCACGATGCCGCTGTCGTGGGCCGTATCTGGGGTGGAGGGTTCGTTCGGGTACGCATCGCCTTGCCATCTTATGAACAGAACGGGAGGAGATGTTCGCGCCTATCCGTGTAATACTCGTTGTCAGGACCGATCCGACTCAGCGGTCCGTCGTGCGGACGGTACCTCAGGTTTTCGAGCGATTGTGATCCCCTGTCCGATGCCTGCAAGGCACGACGAACTTCATGAATGGTGGCCATGATCCGCTCTCTGCTTATCGACAACTACGATTCCTACACCTACAACCTATTCCAGCTCATGGCGCAGGTTTTCGGTGTGGAGCCGGTAGTTGTCCACAACGACGATCCCCGCTGCGTCGAGTTGGCCGGCGAGTTGGGATGCGTTGTCATATCCCCTGGGCCAGGGGATCCGCGTGATCCACACGACTTCGGCATGTGCGCGAGGGTGCTCCAGCAGGCGCAGGTGCCGTTGCTGGGAGTGTGCCTCGGACATCAGGGAGTCGGTGCAAACGCGGGCGCCGACGTAGCGCGCGCTCCACAGGCAAGGCACGGTTACGTCAGCAAGGTACGACACACGAGCGATGAGCTTTTTCGTGGCATACCGCAAGGTTTCTCTGCGGTGCGTTATCACTCATTATGTTTGAGTGAGCCGTTGCCGCCCGAGCTGGAGCCGATCGCATGGTCGGAGGACGGCGTTCTTATGGCGCTCCGTCACCGGCGGCGTCCTTTCTGGGGCGTTCAATTCCATCCGGAGTCCATCCTTACCGAATACGGGTCCCGGCTGCTGTGGAACTTCGGCCAGATCGTGGCCTCGCATCAGAAGCGCAGCGGTGTCGTGGCTGGCAAACGACTATACACCGCGCATACGCGAGAAATCCGGTCCGGGGCCGACAGTGCGGGGGTCTACTCCGCGTTGTTTGGTCATTCCGGGCACACGGCATGGCTGGACAGCGTTCGCACCGATCGTGGCCTGGCCCGATTCTCCTATCTGGTCGAGGCGTCCGTCCAGCTTGGAGAGGTGCTGACTTATCGGCTGACCGAAGGGAAGGTGTTCATCGAGGAAGTCGGCGGTGCCGTACGCTGCATTCCCGGCTCCATATTTGAGGTGCTGGACAAGGAGATCGGCCGCCGCGTCATCAACGCCCCCCCACTGCCATTCGATCTTGTCGGAGGATTTGTCGGCTACTTCGGGTACGAGCTCAAAGCCGAATGTGGTGCCTCGGCTCGGCACACCTCCGACCTGCCGGATGCGGTCTGGATTTTCGCAGACCGCCTCGCTGTCGTCGATCACGCCAACGACACCATTCATCTCGTGGCGCTCAGCTGCACCTCGTCACAGTCGGAGACGGCAGCCCTGCGCTGGCTCGACTCGGCCGAAACGATCGTCCGGAAGGTTGCCGGCAGCTGTGCCGCACGGCCCGAATTCGCTCAAACTCAGAGCTCAGACCCACAGGCACTGCGAGCGTCCGCGGAGATGGCCCTGGCCCGGGACCGCGAGCAATACCTCGCCGATATCCTGCATTGCAAGGAGAAGCTGCTCGCGGGTGAGACCTACGAGGTCTGCGTGACGAATACGTTGCTCTTCCCGCGCACGGTCGACCCACTGCGCTTCTACGCCCGCCTGCGTCGACGGAATCCGGCGCCGTATTCCGCTTACCTCTCGGCTGGTGGGGTGCAGATCGCTTGCTCGTCGCCGGAGCGGTTCCTCAAGATCGATCGAAGCCGAGTGGTCGAGAGCAAGCCGATCAAGGGAACCCTGCCCCGGCACTTGATCCCTGACGAAGACGATCGGCTGCGGAGGTC
>DATFCF010000262.1:0-4359 GCA_035253445.1 Mycobacterium sp. | reverse complement strand
TACGCACGCGGCGGGTGGTCGTCGCCGATCGCTTTGCCCGCTCGACACGCGCGTGCGTCAGAAGACGTAGGACGGCGACAGTGCGTGCGCACGCTGCAGATTCGTTCGCATGCAGTCGACGTCATCTTGGCCGGCATAGATCGGCGAGTAGAAGAGCACCTGTTGGATGACGCCGTAACTGGTATCGAAGGCGATCGCGCAGGTGATCCACCACCGGTTGTTCCAGTCGGTCGGCTTCATCACCCAGTACTGCGCGGCGCGGTGGCCGTCGATGTCGAGTTCGATGGCGTCGGGCGGCAGCGTTTCTTCGTAGGTGCGCCAGACGAATGCCTCGACGGTCACCTGATAGTTCCCCGCGTCGTACTTGCACCGCAGGCTGTCCTCGGGCGTGGGCGGTGTGTATGCCAGCCCGATGCGCTGGACGACGTCGAGCGGGATGTCCCGGCAGGGGTCGAACGGATCGGGATCCACCGTCTCGACGACCGGCCACTTGATCGTCGTGGTGACGTTGGTCATCGGGATGTCGGTCGCATCGACCCGCGGGGGTCCGGCCGGACTGGTCTGCCACACCACGATCACCGCTGCGACCAGCGCACACAGCCCTGAAAGCAGGCGCAGTTTGACGACCATCACACCCCCTCACGTTGTCCGACCCTGCGGGGGAGTGTAGCGGTCCGCGCCGAGCCGCCGAAGAGGAAACAGGAACATGTTCTAGTTGCCGGACGGAGCCCTGACGGCTCCGCAAGTAGGCTGGTCGGTTGTGACACGTGACGGCCGGCCCACGCTGTGGGCGATCAGCGACCTACACACGGGTCACACCGGCAACAAGCCGGTCACCGAGTCGCTCTACCCGGCGTCCCCCGACGACTGGCTGATCGTCGCAGGGGACGTCGCCGAGCGCACCGACGAGATTCACTGGTCGCTGGATCTGCTGCGTAAGCGGTTCGCGAAGGTCATCTGGGTGCCAGGCAACCACGAGCTGTGGACCACCAACCGGGATCCGATGCAGATCTTCGGCAAAGCCCGCTATGACTACCTGGTCAACATGTGCGACGAGATGGGCATCCTCACCCCGGAACACCCGTTTCCGGTGTGGACCGAAGAGGGCGGGCCGGCCACGATCGTGCCGATGTTCCTGCTGTACGACTACACGTTCTTGCCTGCCGGCGCGGGCACGAAGGCCGAGGGCCTGGCGATCGCGCGGGAGCGCAATGTCGTCGGCACCGACGAGTTCCTGCTGTCAGCGGAGCCCTATGCCACCCGCGATGCCTGGTGCCGCGACCGGGTGGCCTACACCCGCAAGCGGCTCGAGGAACTCGACTGGATGACGCCCACCGTGCTGGTGAACCACTTTCCGCTGGTGCGCGAACCCTGCGATGCGATGTTCTATCCGGAGTTCTCGCTGTGGTGCGGCACCACCGCGACAGCGGATTGGCACACCCGCTACAGCGCGGTCTGCTCGGTCTACGGTCACCTGCACATCCCGCGCACCACCTGGTATGACGGCGTGCGCTTCGAGGAGGTGTCGGTCGGATACCCGCGCGAATGGCGTCGCCGCAAGCCGTATCGCTGGCTGCGGCAGGTCCTGCCGGACCCGAAGTACGCACCGGGCTACCTCAACGAGTTCGGCGGTCACTTCGAGATCACCCAGGAGATGCGCGAGAACGCCGAGAAGATGCAGCGGCGCATCAAAGAGAGACGGGCATGACCGTCGTCTCGACCCTGCTCTCCGGTGTGCTGCCCGGCCCACCGCGCGCATTGGCGGCCGCCGAGATGTATGACGACCCACCGGAATTGGCGCCGCTGCCCGAAGAGGAGCCACTGATCGCGAAGTCGGTGACCAAGCGGCGCAACGAGTTCGTCACCGTGCGGTACTGCGCGCGTCAGGCCCTCGGCGAGCTCGGCGTGCCACCGGTGCCGATCCTCAAGGGGGACAAGGGCGAACCGTGCTGGCCCGACGGTGTCGTCGGTAGCCTGACGCACTGCGACGGGTACCGCGGTGCTGCCGTCGGCAGGCACGGCGAAGTGCGCTCGGTTGGTATCGACGCCGAACCCCATGACGTGCTGCCAAAGGGTGTGCTGGGCGCTATCAGCCTGCCGACCGAGCGCGCCGAGTTGCAGGCCATGCCGTCCGGGCTTCACTGGGATCGAATCCTGTTCTGCGCCAAAGAAGCAACGTATAAGGCGTGGTATCCGTTGACCGGTCGCTGGCTCGGGTTCGAGGACGCGCACATCGTGTTCGACGTCGACGACACCGGCACTTCGGGTGGGTTCGTATCGCGGATTCTGATCGACCCTGCCGCCGTTTCGGGACCGCCGCTTGAAACGCTGTCAGGCCGGTGGTCGGTGCGCGACGGCCTGGCGCTGACCGCCATCGTCTTATGACTTCCGGCGGGCAGGAGCGAAGCGACCGGGGGATCAGTACTGCTGGCCTTGTCATCGTCGACAAGCCCGGCGGCCTCACCAGTCACGACGTGGTGGGCCGCTGTCGTCGCATCTTCGGCACCCGCAAGGTCGGGCATGCCGGCACGCTCGATCCGATGGCCACCGGCGTGCTTGTGGTCGGCATCGAGCGGGCGACGAAGATCCTCGGTTTGCTGACCGTCACCGACAAGTCGTATGCCGCGACCATTCGATTGGGGCAGACCACGTCGACAGAGGACGCCGAAGGCGAGATCCTGCAGACCATTTCGGCAGGCGACGTCACCGACACGCAAATCGAGGGGGCCGTCGCGGCGCTGCGCGGTGAGATCGCCCAGATTCCGTCGGCCGTCAGCGCGGTCAAGGTCGGTGGCCAACGGGCGTACAAGTTGGCGCGCGAAGGTCAGACCGTCGAGCTGGCCCCGCGCGACGTCCGTATTCACCGATTCGACGTGCTGGCGGTGCGGCGGCATGACGGCATGGTCGACGTGGACGTCGAGGTCGACTGCTCCTCCGGTACATACATCCGAGCACTGGCCCGCGATGTCGGCGATGCCCTACAGGTCGGTGGCCACCTCACGGCGTTGCGGCGCACCCGCGTCGGCAGATTCGGGCTGGATCAGGCTCGCACCCTCGACGACCTCGACGGACAACCGCGGCTGAGCTACAGCCTCGACGAGGCGTGCCTGCAGTCGTTTCCGCGCCACGATCTGACCGCCCAAGAAACCGAGGACACTCGTCACGGCCGTGCGCTGGCACCCGCCGGAATCGAAGGGGTTTATGCCGCAACGGCGCCCGATGGGCAGGTCATCGCGCTGTTGCGCGATGAGCCGAACCGCACGAAGTCGGTGGTCGTGCTGAGACCCGCGACGCTGTAAGGCGATCGAGCGCATACTGGCATCCCGTTCGGAAAGATCGGAGACACAGATGGCGTCGCCGTACAGACTTCTTCAGTTCGCACTGGCTGCGTTCGGCGTGATCATGCTCCTGCTGTATCCACTGGCCCTGGTGTGGCCGTCAGGATGGCTATGGCATCCGGGTACGCCGCACCAGTCGCAGTACTTCATGATGATCGTCGGCATCTACGCAACGCTGGGCGTCTTTCTGTTGAACGCGGCGCGGAACCCGCGCGCCAACCTCAGCTTGATCTGGTTCGCCGTGTGGTCCAGCGTCGTGCACGCCGCCATCATGGCGGTGCAATCCTTCGGTCATGGAGACCATTTGGGACATCTGTGGGGTGATGTCCCGGCCCTGCTTCTGGTCGCGGTTGTACTGGCGTCGCTCGTGCTGTCGGCTGGCCTCAAGCAGCCTTCTCGCGACGGTGCGCAAAACGGCAGTGCGTATTAAGCCCTAGCCGATTACCCAAATCGCTTCTGCGGCAGGGCTTCCCAGATCGACGGTGGCTGCAGAACCATCCGGACCTACTCTGCTCTCGATGGCCACCGAGATCATGCCGGCGAAGTCGCGGCGGGCCAGCACCCGCAGCCGCGAATCCAGGCTGATGCCAACGCTGTCGAAGTACCGCAGCATCTCCGGGTCGGCATCGGAGATGCGGGCCACCGTTCCCGCGTCGCCGTCCTTGCACGCCGACAGCTGCCGTGCATCAGGCGTCGGCACCTGGCCGTCGGCGGCGGGGATCGGATCGCCGTGGGGGTCGCGGGTGGGATGGCCGAGCTTGGCGTCGATGCGGTCCAGCATCCTGTCGGACACCGCGTGCTCGAGCACCTCGGCCTCGTCGTGCACCTCGTCCCAGCTGTAGCCGAGCTCGCGGACCAGGAAGGTCTCCATCAGCCGGTGCCGCCGCACGACCGCGAGCGCGCGCTCGCGCCCGGCCTCGGTGAGGCGCAGCGGGCCGTACGGCACATGCGAGACGAGGCCGGCGGCGGCCATCTTCTTCACCATCTCGGTGACGCTCGACGGAGCGACGCCGAGCTTGCC
>DATFCF010000261.1:0-6398 GCA_035253445.1 Mycobacterium sp. | reverse complement strand
CCTTGGCCGGTTGTGCGGTCAAGTGCCCGGCCAGCCAGCCGATCACTTCCACGTCGAGGTGGTTGGTCGGCTCGTCCAGCACGAGCATGTCGTGGCCGGCAACCAGTACCTCGGCCAGCGCCACCCTGCGGCGCTCACCGCCACTGAGCCCGCCGACGGCTGTGTCGAGATCCACCCCTGACAGCAGGTGCTCGACCACCTCGCGCGTATCCGGCTCGGCGGCCCACACATGGTCCGGCCGCCCGCCGACGATGACGTCCCTGACGGTGGCGCCATGGAGTTCGTCGCCTTGGCGCAGATAGCCGACCGACAGCCCTGAAGTGTGAGTGACCCTGCCCGAATCGGGTTCGCGCGTGCCGGTCAGGACCTGGAGCAGCGTCGTCTTGCCGTCGCCGTTTCGGCCGACCACGCCGATCGCGTCACCCTCGTCGATGCCGAGGCTGACCGCGTCGAGCAGGGTACGGGTGCCGTAGCCGACGGTCGCGCGCTCGACGTTGATCAGGTTCGCCATCAGCCGCGATGATATGTGCACGCCGTGCCATGATTGTCGGCGGCAGTCGGGGGACTGACAGCTTAAGGGGAGTGGGCGTGGTGGATCTGTCGGCGATTACCAGGCCGGTTGGCCGGCTGGTTGCCACCGCGCAAAACGGGCTGGAAGTGCTGCGTTACGGCGGCCTTGAGACCGGCTCGGTGCCTTCGCCGTTCCAGCTCATCCAGAGCGTGCCGATGTACCGGCTGAGGCGATACTTCCCGCCCGACGCCCGGCCAGGTGCCAGGCCCTCCGGCCCGCCCGTGCTGATGGTGCACCCGATGATGATGTCGGCGGACATGTGGGACGTCACCCGCGACGACGGCGCGGTCGGCATCCTGCACAGGGCCGGCATCGATCCCTGGGTCATCGACTTCGGATCGCCGGACAAGGTCGAGGGCGGTATGCAGCGCAACCTCGCCGACCACGTCGTCGCACTGAGCGAAGCCATCGACACCGTCAAGGAAGTCACCGGGCGCGACGTCCATCTGGCCGGTTACTCCCAGGGCGGAATGTTCGCTTATCAGACCGCGGCCTACCGCCGGTCAAAGGATCTCGCCAGCATCGTCGCGTTCGGCGCACCGGTCGACACATTGGCCGCGCTGCCGATGAACCTGCCCGCCGGGCTGGCTGCAGGGGCGGCCGAGTTCATGGCAGACCACGTCTTCAGCCGCATCGATATCCCCGGCTGGCTGGCGCGCGCCGGTTTCCAGATGCTCGACCCGATCAAGACCGCGCAGTCGCGGCTCGACTTCCTGCGCCAGCTGCACGACCGCGAGGCGTTGCTGCCCCGCGAACAGCAGCGGCGTTTCCTCGCGTCTGAAGGCTGGATCGCCTGGTCCGGCCCGGCGATCTCCGAGCTGCTCAAGCAGTTCATCACGCACAACCGGATGATGACCGGCGGCTTCTCCATTCACGGCGACCTCGTGACGCTGTCCGACATCGACTGCCCGGTGCTGGCCGTCGTCGGTGAGGTCGACGACATCGGCCAACCGGCCTCGGTGCGTGGCATCAAGCGGGCGGCGCCGCAAGCCGACGTGTTCGAATTCCTCATCCGCGCAGGCCATTTCGGCCTGGTCGTCGGGTCAAAGGCAGCCGGACAGACGTGGCCCACGGTTGCCCGCTGGGTCCAGTGGATCGACGGCAGCGGCGACATGCCCGATCACGTCGTCCCGATGGCGCTGCAGCCCGCCGAACACGACGAAAGCGGCGTCACGTTGAGCTCACGGGTGGCGCATGGCACCGCGGCGGCGACCGAGATGGCCTTCACGCTGGCACGTTCGGCGGCCGACGCGCTGGTGGCGGCAAACAAGTCGGCTCGCGCGCTGGCCGTCGAGACGTATCGGACCCTGCCGAGGCTGGCGCGGCTGGGTCAGATCAACGACCACACCCGGATCTCGCTGGGCCGGATCATGTCCGAGCAGGCACGCGATCTACCGAACGGGGAGTGCCTGCTGTTCGACGGGCGTGTGCACACGTACGAGGCCGTCGACCGGCGCATCAACAACGTGGTCCGCGGGCTGATCGAGGTCGGCGTGCGGCAAGGCGCCCACGTCGGGGTGCTGATGGAGACCCGGCCCAGCGCGCTCGTCGCGATCGCCGCGCTGTCGAGGCTCGGCGCGGTGGCGGTGTTGATGCCACCCGATGTCGATCTGGCGAGCGCCGTCCGGCTGGGCGCGGTGTCGGAGATCATCGCCGACCCGACCCACCTCGCGGCGGCGCGGCAGCTCGATATGCGGGTGCTGGTCCTCGGCGGCGGTGAAACCCGCGACATCGAACAGAAACCCGCCGACGTCATCGACATGGAGAAGATCGACCCCGACGTGGTCGACCTGCCCGGGTGGTACCGGCCCAACCCGGCGCTGGCCCGCGATCTGGCGTTCATTGGGTTCAGTTCGATCGGCGGCGAGCTGATAGCGCGCCAGATCACCAACTACCGATGGGCGTTGTCGGCGTTCGGCACCGCGTCGGCCGCCAACCTCGGCCGCGGCGACACTGTCTACTGCCTCACCCCGCTGCACCACCAATCCGGCCTGCTCGTCGCGCTCGGCGGCGCCGTCGTCGGCGGTTCGCGCATCGCCCTGTCCCGGGGTCTGCGCCCCGACCGATTCCTGCAGGAGATCCGCCAATACGGCGTCACGGTGGTGTCCTACACCTGGGCGATGCTGCGCGACGTCATCGACGATCCGTCGTTCTCGCTCACCGGCAGTCATCCGGTGAGGCTGTTCATCGGCTCCGGCATGCCGACGGGCGTGTGGAAGCGAGTCGTCGACGTGTTCGAGCCGGCCCATGTCGTCGAGTTCTTCGCCACCACCGACGGGCAGGCCGTACTGGCCAACGTGTCCGGCGCCAAGATCGGCAGCAAGGGCAGGCCGCTGCCCGGTGGTGGCGAGGTCGAACTGGCGGCCTATGACACCGAGGACAACCTGATCCTCGAGGACGAGCGCGGGTTTGTCCGCAGAGCCGACACCAACGAGGTCGGTGTGCTGCTGGCCCACCCGCGAGGACCCATCGACCCGACGGCGTCGGTGAAACGTGGGGTATTCGCCCCTGCCGACACATGGGTGTCCACCGAGTACCTGTTCCGCCGCGACGAGGACGGCGACTACTGGCTCGTCGACAACCGCGGCGCGGTCATCCACACCGCGCGCGGCCCGGTCTACGCCTCATCGATCAACGACGCCGTCGGCCGGCTCGGTGCGGTGGATCTGGCCGTGACCTACGGCGTCGACGCGGGAGGCCATCAGCTGGCCGTCACGGCGCTGGAGTTGCGCCCCGGTGGCAACATTCCGTCGGCCGACCTGTCCGAGGCGCTGGTCGATCTGCCGGTCGGCAATCCACCCGACATCGTGCATGTAGTGCAGGATATGGCGCTGAGCGCCTCGTACCGGCCGCTGGTCGGCCCGCTGCAGGCCGCCGGGATTCCCAAGCCGTCGCGTAACGCGTGGTACCTGGATCCCGATACGAATCGGTACAAGCGGCTAACCGTCGCGGTACGAACCGAGATCACCGGTGGGCAGGGGACCAACCCCCGCGCCCAGCAGTGACCGTGCCTCGTGGCACGAGCACTGTTAGGCTCCCCGCTGGCGACAGGTCGTCGCCGGGTCGGGCTGTCCGCGCCGCCGTCGCTGGAGGATTGATGACATCGCAGACCGGTAAGAATCAGCACGGCTGGCGTCGCGCCGTTACGGGTATCGCTGCAGGCAGTGCCATGGTTGCCGGCCTCCTGGTCGGCGTCGGCTCACCGTTGGCGCTGGCCCAGCCAGAGCCAGCCCCGGTGACCGACGCGCCGCCGAATGCGCAAGGTGAGGAAACCCCAGCCCCCGCCCCGATGGGCGACGTGCTGGCCGTCATCGCCCAGGAGTACATGACCGGTGCCGGTGGTGGCCAGATCTCCAACTTCGTCAAGGAAGCCCTGCAGCTGCGTGCACTCGGCTTCCGTCCGTCGAAGGGCAACTTGACGGCGTTGCAGGAGGCGCTGGACAAGCGCCCGAACCAGACGCCGCTTGTCGAAGCACTCAAGGCGACGGTGTCGTATCAGCGCACGCTGCAAGCGCGGGCTTCCGCGGCAGGCGCGCCTCCCGGCGGGTTCACCGCCGGTATCAACCAGCTTCCGCCAGGACAGACGGCGAACCCGACCGATCCCGACAACACCGGGGTCTTCCTAGGTCCGACCGGCGGCATCACGCAGCCGATCGGTTAGCCGTCGTCGTGCTGGACGAAAAGCTGCTGACCATCCTGGTCTGTCCGCAGGACCGCGGGCCATTACTACTTGTCGACGACGAGTTCCTCTATAACCCGCGATTGCGGCGCGCGTACCGCATCGAGGACGGCATTCCGGTGTTGCTCATCGACGAAGCCGTCGCCGTCACCGACGACGCCGAGCATCAGCGGATGCTCGACCGCTCAGGTGAGTCCGGGTAGCTCGCCGGTCAGATAGCGCTGCAGGTTCGGCGCGATCGTCTGGGCGACCTGCTCCACGGGCAGCGACTTGAACGGTTCGAGTTCCAGGATGTAGCGGGCCATCACCACGCCCACCAGCTGCGACGCCACGAACTGCACGCGAATACGTCCGCTGCCGGGCGGATCGTCGACGCGGGATCCGACCTCTGCGGTGATCACTTCCTGCAGGAATGAGCGGATCAAGGTGACGTCGTTTCCGGCCAACAGGGATCGCAGTTCGGCGATGAAGCCTTTGCCCATTTCGGAGTCCCACAGCGACAACAGGATCGACGGCAGCACAGAGCCGAGCTGCTCGACCGGCACTTCCCGTAGTGGACCGATGACCTGCATCGGGTCGATCGGAATGTGAATCGCCGCGGCGAACAGCTGAGTCTTGGTGCCGAAGTAGTGATGCACCAGTGCGGGGTCAACACCTGCGGCGGCTGCGACGGCGCGAATCGACGTCTTATCGATTCCGTTGCGGGAGAACAAATCTCGCGCGCTAATGAGAATCCGCTCGCGGGTATCCGACGTCCCTGGCGGCCGTCCGGGTCTCTTGCGCTCTGCATTGGTGGTCAATGGGGTTACGGTGTCCTTCGTCGTAGCGTCGCTGCCGCCAGGCACAGCGCCACCACGGCGAAGCCGACCACGACGGCGATGTCGCGCACCGCGATGAACGTCGGCTCTGCATAGGCGCCGACCTGCTGCAGTGCTTCCAGAGCGTAGCTGGCAGGCAGCACGTTGCTGATCCATTGCAGCCAGTCGGGCAGCATGTCGCGCGGGACGATGATGCCGCACAGCAGCAGCTGGGGCGCAATCACGACCGGCATGAACTGGACCGCCTGAAACTCGGTGCGGGCGAACGCGCTGCACAACAGGCCGAGTCCGACGCCAAGTACTGCGTTGATGATCGCGATGGTGAACACCAGGATCGGGCTGCCTGCGGTATCCAGGCCGAGGAACCAAAACGACACGACGCACGCCAGCGTGGCCTGCGCAGCGGCGGCGATGGAGAACGCCGTGCCGTATGCGGCCAGCAGGTCCAGCCGGCGCAGTGGCGTGGTGAGGATCCGCTCCAGCGTGCCCGAAACCCGCTCTCGCTGCATCGTTATCGACGTGATCAGAAACATCACGATGAGCGGGAACACGCCGAGCATGATCAGGCACGCGTTGTTGAACGGCGACGGCACGCCCGGCCGGTGCGGGGCGTTCTGGAACATGAAGTACAGCAGCGTGATGATCAGGCTCGGCACGACGAGGATCATCGCCACACTGCGGTGGTCGGCGGCGAGCTGACGCAGGATTCGCGTGGTGGTGGCGAGGTACGCCTGCGGGCTCAGCCGGCTTCGACTTTTCTGGCTGCGGTGCTGTGCCGGATGACGGACAGAAACGCTTCCTCCAGTGACTGACATCCTGTGTCCTCTCGTAGCTTCGTGGGCGTGGTGTGCGCGAGTAGGTGACCCTCACGCATGAGCAGCAGGTCGCCGCAATGGTCGGCCTCGTCCATGACGTGGCTCGAGACGACCAATGTCGTTCCGCGGCGGGCGAGTTGATCGAACTGCTCCCACAGGTCGACACGCAGCACGGGGTCGAGCCCCACTGTGGGTTCGTCGAGCACCAGCAGCTCTGGATGGGAGACCAGGGCGCAGGCCAGCGACACCCGCGTTCGCTGACCACCGGAAAGGTTGCCGCATAGCGCAGTCCGATGATCCTCCAGGCCAACCGCCGCCACCGCTTCTTCGGCGGCCTGTGCGTCGGTGCCGTACAGCGCGCCGAAGTAGCGGACGTTGTCGATGATGCGTAGGTCGTTGTAGATAGTGGGGTCCTGCGTGACGTAGCCGACGCGGTGTCGCAGTTCGGCCGACCCTGCCGGGCGGCCGAGCACGGTCACCGTCCCCTCCGCGATGATCTGTGTGCCGACGATGCT
>DATFCF010000260.1:0-2957 GCA_035253445.1 Mycobacterium sp. | reverse complement strand
CAGTAGGGGCTCGCTGGTCAGTGTCGACCGGTTAGTTTCGGAATTGAATAGCGCGCCGGTGTTGCCGGAGGCGGCGGTGTCCCGGAGCGTACAGGCTGGTTCTCGCCTGACGATCCGGATGTGCCCCGCGTTAGTCTCTCGCCATTTCCGCGTCGTTGTGCGCGATGATCGGCTGCGTCGCAGTCTCGGGAGTTCGCGCGACGGAGGAAACAACAGCTGCGCCGACGATCGCTACTGCCGCGAATACGTAGAAATTCACCTGGAATCCGAGAGCGTAACTTGCGATCAGGCCGCCGAGCAGTGGTCCACAGATTGCGCCGATGCGGCCGACGCCGAGAGACCACGCAAGTGCGGTGGCGCTGAGATTCTGAGGGTAATGAGTGGCGCAGAATCCTCCTACGAGAATCTGGGTCCCGACGCTGCCGAGGCCCGCAAACGCAACGAGGACGAACAGCACTCCCGCGGGGAGGTTGAGGCTGATCAGAAAGATCGCAATGCACGCGATGAGGAACGATGCAGTGACAACCTTTTGAATCCCGATGCGGTCGGCGACATAGGACGCTCCGATGGCGCCGAAGATGGCGCCAAGGTTGAGAACGAGCAGGAAGGCGAGTGAACTCCCGAGGGCGAAGCCGGCGCTACGCATGATCTGGGGTAGCCATGTGTTGAGCCCGTACACCAGGAGCAGACCACAGAAGTTCGCCGCAGCGAAGAGCAGAGTCGAACGCAACCATCGCGCAGTGAACAGCACCCGCATGCTCGACTTCGGAAATGACTCTGCAGTAGGGCGATTGGTTTCCTTCTCGCTGACGATGTCGCCGTAGACCAGCCCGTATCGCGCTGCGGTCCGACGGGCTTCGTCGACTCGGCCAGTGCCGGTCAAGTACGAGATCGACTCGGGCATCACCTTGTAGGCGATCGGCAGCAGCGTGACCAGGGGCAGAGCGCCCATGGCGTACATCACCCGGAAATCGACCCGTGGAAGCAGTACTATCGCGAGGACTGCAGCAGTCACACCACCGACGGAATAGCCACTGAACATCACCGCATTGGCGATCTGGCGTCGATTCTTAGGTGCGAACTCGACAGTAAGTGCGATACACGTCGGTACCACGGCACCCAATCCGATGCCGGTAAGGAAGCGCATTGCTGCGAAGACCATCTCGTTGGGTGCAATTGATGACAGCAGCATGCCGATCGAGAACCAGGCAATCGCCCCCAGCAAGATTCGACGGCGTCCGAACCGGTCGGTGACCAGCCCCACCGACACTGTGCCGAGAAGCATGCCGACGAGGGCAAGGCTTCCGATGAGGCCCGCCGTTGCGGCGTCTAGGCCCCACGGCTCGTAGGCGACCAGCGTGGGCACGGTGGAGCCGTAGACAACGAGATCGTATCCATCGAAGACGATGGTGACAAAACAGATGAGGAGCACAAGAGTGCCGGTTCGGTGTCGGCTGGAACTAACGGATGCGGTCGGCATTACTCGTCCTTGGGGGGTGAGTTCATCGGGGGGAGCGACAATTTCGCCTTGAGACCACGAGCGGCTGTGGGCTCGGTGTGAGCTATTTAATACTGTGTTCGCGACGACAGTCAATAGATGACGATGACCGATATGGGCCCAGTGGCGGACGATGGCGCCTCGGTGCATTTTCATGTAAACCATTGCAGCGCAGTAATTTACGTGAATCTTTGACTGACTCGCGAGCGGTCCGGGGATCGGGCTAACGGGCTGGACCGATAGTCGGCAGGCCAACGTCCGGTCCAATCCGTAGCTGGTAAGGACTTGTCTGTGGGGATTGGCAGAGGGCCGGGCTCTTAGGCTGTCAAGCGCGACCCTAGCGATGGTGCGGATTCCGCCCGCTTCGAGCAGGGGTGGTCGACGCGTCGTCGATCGACTCGGGTGGCAGGGACGCATGATGGAACCGACTACCGTGTCGAATCAACGTGTCCGGGGTCCGGCGGTGCTGAAACTGTGCGCCATCGGGGCGCCTGCACTCGTAGCCCAGGACGCCGGGCCGGCGAGGATATCAGGGCTTTGGTAGGAATTGCTCTCTGCGGGAGCGGGGTATGACCTGCGCAGGTTCCCGGCCACCCGAAGCGGAATCCACCGTGCTCGGTTCCGGTGTGGAGGCTTGCTCGGAGACTACGGCCCCGAGTTCTCCATCGGTCGAGGTTCCAGATGGCGCAGATACCATGGATCCGAGAAGCCTCGACGCGGCATCCTTGTCTGACTCCGTCATCACAAACGTCGAGGATGCCTTCGTGTACGACCTGGTCATCTCGAGGATCTCGATTGTGTAGTCCGCCAGGATGCTGCTACGCCCCAGTGTCTCTACCGAACGATGCTCCTCGTCGTTGTACCAGCGGCGCATCGCTTCCTCAGTCTCGAAGTAGGCAATTGCCAGCTCACGACCTTCTTTCATATCGAATTTGTGGAGCGCGACGAAACCCGGCATGGTCTGCGCCCGCTCGAACATGCGTAGTCCGATGCGAGCGTATGTCTCGCTGCCCTGCCATTCAGGTGCGACCGTGCCCCAGAAAAGTGCGACATACATGGCGCCAACTTTCATCTCGGTGACCTTGGAATATAGTCTTTTTATGATCCCCGTCAAGCATTCGATGTGTCGGTGCTGGAGAATGGGTGGCCGCCACTCGGGGTTGCGGTGAGGCGCCGCAGGGGGCCGGTCGACGAGCCGAGGTCGTCGAACGAGTGTCGACGAGTCGATCCCTTGTGTTCGACTGATGATATCGGCGCGATCGGGTGCCGGTGCCGGTGCCGGCGCCGGTAACGAACCGGGTGGTCGGTGAATTATGAGCGGGGAGTCGCAGACCGGCTGTTCGGGCAGGTCGCTCGGTCGTCCTTGCCGGCCGTAGTCGACTCCGCGATGCCGGGAATCCGCCCCTGGCGACTCGGTCTACCTCGAGCGGCGCCGGCGGCGGTCTGTGGACGTCGAGGC
>DATFCF010000259.1:0-2155 GCA_035253445.1 Mycobacterium sp. | reverse complement strand
TCGCGGCGTTTGCGGTGCTGGCGGCTGTCGGTTGCCTCGCCTCGTTCAGAGCACGGGCAGCAGCCGCCGCAGAATCGTAGCCGAGGTCGCGGCCGCCTGATCGACGAACGTCGGGAAGTCGAAGCGTGAGTTCCCACCGGCGAGGTCGGACAGCGCGCGGATGACCAGCCACGGGATGCCGAACGCCTCGCAGACCTGCGCGACGGCGCCGCCCTCCATCTCGACGGCCCGGCCTCCGAATTCGCGATGGAGCCGATCGCGGGTTACCTCGCAGTGCAGGTACTGGTCGCCGGATAGCACGGTGCCGTACACGAGTTGGCCCGGCAGCTCGACCGATTCCAGACGGTCGTGCACAAGGTTCATCAGTGCGGGGTCGACGTGGTAGCCCAGCTGTTCGGTCGGTCTGATGAACGGCACGAACCCCGGCTGATAGGTCTGCAGGCGCTCATCCTGGAGGACACCCGCGTCGTGCTGAATGATCCGATCGGCAACCACGACGTCGCCGATGGCCAGAGCAGGATCGAGTCCACCTGCCACACCCGAGAAAACAATTGCGCGGCAATGGAATCGGTCAGCAAGTAGCGTGGTGACCAATGCGGCGTTCACCTTACCCATCCCAGAACCGGCCAAGACGACGGCATGGCCGTCGATCGTGCCGGTGTCGAATAGGCTGTGCGCCGACTCCTCGCTGCCGGTGTGGGCGAGGACGTTGCGTAGGTGTGCGAGCTCCTGGGGGATAGCGCAGATCAGTCCGATGGTCACACCGAAGTGTGCCGCGACCCGTGGACTTGAAGCAACGTGGTGCGGTCTAGGGTCGGGCCGTGGACGCCTTCGCCGCTGGACGGCTTCTTCGGACCATCGACATTCTGCACTCGATCTCGTATTTCGTTCCGGACGCCGCGGAACGATTCGGCGCGTTGGGAATGCGGGGCCGGATGCCGTACTTCGCGGCGCGCTCGGCCCCAATGGGTGCCGTGAGCGCGGAAGTCGTTGCGGCGACGTTCTATAACTTCAACCCCGACCTGGTGGCGAAATCCATTCCCGCGGCCTGGGAGCTGGCGTCACCGGAAACCGTGACGTCGGTTCGCTACGAGGTCATCGACGCAGGGGTGCCGTGGGTGCTCGGTGACTTGGCGCGGTCCGACGAACTGGCACGCGTCGCGGCGATTCTGCGCGGCGCCGCCGAAGCGATCCCCAACGGCGATGGCCGGGCGCTGTATTCGGCGCATGCCGCGTTACCGTGGCCCGAATCCGCTCACGGACAGCTGTGGCATGCGGTGACGCTGCTGCGCGAGTACCGGGGCGACGGGCACATCGCGGCGCTGATCGTCAACGGGTTGAGCGGGCTGGAGGCGCTGATCACCCACACCGCCGCAGGTATCGGCTTCTCGGTCGAGTTCGCGCGCGGGCTGCGCGGCTGGAGCGAGGAACAATGGGCCGCCAGCGCGGCGGAGCTACGTGACCGCGGGCTGCTCGACGATGCCGACGCACTCACTTCCGCAGCCATCGAATTGCGTTCCGGTATAGAGGATCTCACCGATTCGTTGGGCTTTGGCCCGTGGTCGGCAATGTCGGACGAAGACGCCGCGGCGGTCGCGTCGATGGCTCAAGCGATACGAGCCGCGGTGAAGTCGGCGAACCTGTTTCCCGGTCAGGCGTTCGGCCCGCGCTACGGCGAGCACCGCTAGTCGGCGTCGGGGTCTTCGTCGAGCTGACGCACCGAGGTCACGCCGTCGATGCCTGCCAGCACCGTCGGCGCGGCGAGTGTTCCGCGGCCCACAAGCGTCACCATCACGCCTGAGTAGCCCGGCCCTCCGAGGGGTTCACCCGGTGAGTCCGCCGTCAAATCCGTGAGCTGCCACTGACGCCGCTCGCACGCCTGCAGGAGGTGCCGCATCACGCCGCGGCCCTCCTCGTAGGTGACGTGCAGGCGGGTCGACCCCGTGAGCCGCGCGGCCAACCGGCGCGCCAACGGCATGAACCCCACCATGATGAGGAAGTGCATCGCCGTCACGGTGACGGCGAGCAACAGCAGGCCGGCGCCCGCGGCCATCCCGATGGCCGCCGATTCCCACACGGCCGCCGCCGTGGTCAGGCCGTGCACCGAGCCGCGCCGGAAGATGATGATGCCCGCGCCGAGAAAGCCGATGCCCGA
>DATFCF010000258.1:0-5952 GCA_035253445.1 Mycobacterium sp. | reverse complement strand
GCCAGGCGATGTGTCGGTCGGGTCTAATCAATAGTGCGCCGCGGTCGTCGATTTCGCGTAGTGCTGCCCAGTCGCCGAGGACGTCGTCGTATTCGCACCGATACCCCACTGCGTAGACGGGCAGTTCGATGCCGAGTTCGGCGCTTACCGTGGCGGCGGCCTGGGCCCACGGCTCACCGCCGATGCCGACGATCAGGCAGAAGCGGCCGTGGCCGGCCAGATCGAGCGTGGAGATCTTGCGGTGTTGGTGTTCGACCCAGGCGTGCGGCAGATAGCCGCCGGGGTGGGTGGTCGGGTGGTAGTACAGCTCGGGGTCTCGCGGTGGTTCCGGAAATGGTGTGCCGTCGTCGATCACGGCGCTGGAGGTGTAGCGCTGACCGAGTTCGACGCCGTTTGCGTTGGACCGGTAGTGCTGCAGGGCGACCGCGGCGGCCAGGGCCTCTCGCCGTTCGGCGGCACCCGGTGCGTCGGAGGCCAGCTCGTTCAACGACGCCCAACCCTCCTCGGGTGATTGTCCGCGGCGCAGCCCCAGCGCGGCGATCGCGGCTGCCTGATTCTCGACGCTCTTCATCGCCCGATCGACGATCTGCTTGCCGATGGGCTGGCGTTCTTCGTGGTAGCTGTCGAGCAGGCCCTCCCCGGCTCGCCCGGACAGCACGAAGGCCAGTTTCCAGGCCAGGTTGTAGGCGTCCTGGATCGAGGTATTGCTGCCGAGGCCGCCGGCTGGCGGGTGGCGGTGGGCGGCGTCGCCCATCAAGAACACCCGTCCGCGGTGGTACTCCTTAGCGACCACGTTGTTGACCTGCCACTTGCTGGTGCCCTTGACGCGTACCTGCGCGTCGGGGTCGCCGATCAATGTGCGGGCGAAGTCCACCACCGCATCGTCGGAAGTGTCGGGCTCACCCTGCGACGGGTCGTATTCACGCGTCAGCATCCAGTCGTTCCACGGGCGAACGCAAAGGGCCATCCCGGAGCCCACCCAGGAGTCACTGCCAGGCTGCATGATCAGGTAGATCACGCAGGGTCGGTGCGCGGTGTAGGACGCCAGGTCGACCTCGATCCACATGTTGAGCATGTGTTTGAGAGCCGACTGCCCCTCGAACCGGAAGCCCAGCTGCTCGGCGATCCGCGAGCGGCCACCGTCCGCGCCGATCACGTAGCGCGACCGAACGAGGTACTCACCCTGCGGTCCCCGCACTCGCGACAGCACCGAGTCCTCGGACTGCGTCACGTCCAGGAGCTCATTGGAATACCGGATGTCAGCGCCGCGCTCGGCCGCCGCCTCGACGAGCTCAGGCTCGAGCAGGTGCTGGGCCGCGTCGTAGCCGTCGCATGGGCTGGCTGCGGCGTAGTCGGCCATCCGTGCCCCTGTCCCATAGGAGGGGTAGCGGAAAATCTCCTGGCCCGCGAAGCTCGTCGCAAGCACGTTGTTGCCCAACGTTTTCAGCGGGATGCCAACCTTGCGGACCCGGTCTTCGATACCCAGGTCACGGAAGACCTCGACCGTCCGTTGGTTGGTGACCGTCGCGCGGGGCTGAGGCGCTGTGCCCGGGTGACGCGAGATGGTGACGGCCGGTACCCCGAGCATCCCGAGGAAAGCAGAGGCCGCCAGACCCGCGGGCCCCGCACCCACTACAAGGACGTCGGTTTCGACAGTGTGCATTGTGTTCCTCCGGCCACTACTCGAGCGACCACCGATTCAGTGCGGCGGCGCTGCTGCCTATTCGGCGGATCGCGGGGCGCGATCCCTATGTGCTGTCTAACAATCGGCGCGGACCGACTGCCAGCGCCTCGTTCCGTTGGGTGGACGCCCTAGATCAGGCCACTGCCGGTGCCATCAGCGGCATGAGCTGCTCCTCGACTGAGAGAACGCTCTCGCGGAAGACACCGGGCGGGATGCACAGGCTCACGTTCTTCAGACCGGCGGCCTCCATTCGGCCGAGGCGGTCGGCGACCTCGTCGGCCGTCCCGGTGAGCGAGATGTCGCGGACAATCTGCTCGGTGAGAACGGCGGCCTCGCCGTCGAGCAGGTAGGACAAATGCCCGGCGTGCACCGCCTGGTAGAAGCGTTCGCGTGAGACGTCAAGGCGCGAGAGCACCTCGCGTTCGTAGATGTCGAGCCGCTCGCACACGTGTGGGGGGAAGAACTGCGCGATTTCGGGATTACAGGCATACGAGTGGAACGCGAACATCGCGATCGGCCCCGTATGTTGCAGTGCGCGTGGCGAAATAGCCGATTCGCCCGGTTCGAGAATGCAGACGGCGGTCGTCCAGATCGTGTATGCGCCGTCGAAGTTGCGGCCGTGCTCGCCCGCGGCGGCACGTACTGCGCCGAGCGATCTTTCGAACACCTCGGGAGCGTCATTCATCACGCTGCACGGCTGCAGGGTCGCGATCCAGCCGTCGGCATGGGCGCCGGCCGTTTTCAGTGCCTTCGGGCCATCCGCGGCCATGTAGGCGGGAACCGGGTTGTCGAGGTTGTTGCGAATCTGGTCGGAATCGGTCATGCGGACGGCTGTTTCTCGACCGTCGTGCTTGTGCATGACCTCTCGGCCTGCCATGAGCTCTTTGACCTCACACATGTAGTCGCGGACTTTCGACGCGGCCATCGGAGGCAACCCCATTGCGCCGCGGCCGGTGTAGCCGGTGCCGGTCCCGAAGAAGACTCGTCCCGGAGCGATCTGGTTTAGCGACGTCAACGCCGAGGCGGTCGAGGTAGCACTTCGCATGGACGGGATGTTGAGGAGCGTGCCGAGCTTCATGGTCGACGTCGACTTGGCAGTCAGCGCCATCGCCACGAACGGGTCGCCGCATATCACCGGGCTGTCGACAAACCCCGCCGAGGCGAAACCGTGCTGCTCTGCAAAGGCGGCGTCGTCCCAGCACCCAGGCTGGTTCAGCAGACACAGTCCGAAATCCATCCGCTCTCCTTGCTCAAACGTCCCGACCGCGCCCATGTAACACCGATCACGTTCGTGCCTTCACGTGTCGTGTCCCACTGGGTGGACCGGGTCGTCCGACGGCTGGTGCGCCGCAGCCTTGACGGGCATCACAACTGCCACAAGACGGTTCCTACCCGCGATGATCCGGGGTCAGTTGAGGATTACGAGCAGGTCGGCGCCCTCGACTTGGGCCGTGGTGGCCACCGGTCGCCGCGAGTTCCCGAACCAAGTCAAGCCCAGCGCGCTCGTCTCGTGCGTCGGCCCGGCAGCAGCGGACGCGGCCGTGGCGATGGCATCCGACGTGATGGTCAGCCTGTGCTGTGGATGGCGATGGGTTGCCGCGATGACGCCAACCCTTGATGCGAGGTTGTGGTGGACCGTATGTACCGGTTTCGCTAGCGGCCAGTCATAGACATGCTCGTGAACGAGCCGTCCTGCGAATCCAGCAGCGGCATACCGGCCGAAAACAGTACGGGCAGTACAAGAATGGCGGCTTACGGCATCCCGGTGGCCGTGGCCCCGCTTGCGACCACCAACAGGCCGATCGCCGGTCCCAGTTCAGCAGCCCTCGGTCATCGAGTTGCCGCTCCAGTTCCTGCTCTTCGAACTCACCGTGGCGCATTCGCCGGTATACCCGCCAGATTTCGTCAGCGAGCCCAGATTCGACACTTCAAACAGGATCAGGAATGTGCCGGAGACGCCCGTCCTCAATGCCCGTCCAGTGTGGCGACGAACTCGCGTCGTGAATGCCGGCTGCGAGCGCCCGCATCCGAACGCGAGCGTAGCGACAAGGACGAAAACGACGCTGGAATTGCCGAGCGCGAACCAGATGCCCACCATGTAGACCGCATTCCGTTATCTGCCAACAGTTTTCGCGTCGTTTTGTCGATAGCGGCGATATCGTCAGCCGTGACGTGAAGTGCGGCGACGGTAACCGCCATTAAGATGAAGCTCCGTCTGCGCACACCGCTCACGTCCGAGCCACAGCCGCCGATTCATTGCCGCATGGCTCCTAGCGCGAAGACCGTGAAGTGCATCGGTCCAGCGGCGCAGCTCGTCGGGCATGACAGTCGCATGTGTTCGGGTTCGGGCCCGGAAATTGCCACCGTCGAGGAGCCGGAAGACGAATGGGATGGAGACTGCCTCCGGAATGGGCACCATCTTCAGCGTCGTGACGTTTTGCTTGACCGAACCCGGCCACGTCGACCTGCAGCTTCGGCCCCAATCATCCTCCTGTGCTGAGAGCGCGCCTTCTTGCGTCTTTGGTATGCGTGCCTGCCTAGCTGCGCCCAGCCGCCAGTTCCGGTCAGCGGGACCTGCGTCTTTCGCCGGTCGCCCGACCGGCACACGCTGAGCAACGGGCGCAGTGGGATCCGTCATCGCCCTTGGAGCGGATCCGCAGAAACGGAGGATCAGAATGTCGGGCATAGGCGAGAATCTCGCGGGATACGTTTCACTTGACGAAATCGGCAATGGAGCGCCGTACATACTCAAGGCGGGGCAGGGCCAACACCGGCCGGTGCGCGGTTCGTCCCGGACCTTGCTTGCACGCGCCGAAGACACGAACGGTCATGTCGGGGTCGCACTTCTGGGGGGTGACACCGCCGCGCCGACCGCCCCGCATTATCACAACAAGACCGTGGAGGCGGTCTATGTGCTGGACGGAATCGTCCGTGTCTGGCAGGACGACCAAAGGGGGACGCGAATAGTCCGGGACTTGCATCCTGGCGATTTCGGTTTGCTTCCACCGGGTTGGACTCACTCGTGGGCATTCGCCGCGAAGAGCACCCGGTTCCTTTCGTGGTGTGCTCCCGGAGGGTTTGAGGGGATTTTCCACCATCTAGACCCGGAAACCATGACCAGCGCCGAGGGCCTACATCAGACTGAAGCGCTGTTCGACGTCGTGTGGCTACCCGAGTTTGCGATCGCCCTGCCATCGGAGAACCCCGCACGCACAGCGCAGTGAGGTGGGGAACCAATGCATTTGGCGTACGCAGACTCAGTTCGTTTGGTTGGATTGCGGTGCCGTTGCGATGCACTGCCTTCCCGGCCAGGTAGTCACAGCGCATCGACTAAGGCAACATCTACGGCTTTGTGTCGGCGCCAAGTCCGGCGTGCCGGCCTCGGGGTATCACTTTTTCAGAGATGGATCGGCAGCAGGGAGGACGTCTGCGATGTTCGGAATTCGAACA
This sequence comes from Mycobacterium sp., assembly GCA_035253445.1. GTDB lineage: Bacteria > Actinomycetota > Actinomycetes > Mycobacteriales > Mycobacteriaceae > Mycobacterium. The sequence goes on along the minus strand of DATFCF010000258.1, from coordinate 818 downwards.
CTTCACCCGTATGGTTTCTCTGCACAGTGAGTGCCGCCACATCGGCACCCGCACCAAAGGAGGCATGTTGACTACGCGCCCCTGCCTCACGACGACCTGTTCCACAGGGCGGAACCCATTGGTTGCTGAAATTGACGGTTCGTGCGCAAGATCCTCGACGCAGATGGTGACGGGACGAGCAGCCATCCTCATCCTGCGGGCACGGTAGAGGAGCGCGCGTGACGGCTACGGATGCCGGAGTCAACAAGGGCACACTCTGCCTGACCGTCGACAACCTAGGCGATGCGCTTGCAGTCGGCCGGGGCCGGGCGGCACGCCCCGACGCCGGGGAGGCGAGTCTTCAGGTGGGCGTGCCGGCGTTCCTGGAGCTTTTCGCCGATCTTGCGTTGAAATCGACATTCTTCGTCGAGGGGTGGAACGCACTGCACCATCGCGGTGTGATCCACCAGATTGCCGCTGCCGGCCACGAGATCGGGCTGCACGGATGGCTGCACGAGTACTGGGCCAACGACCTCGACGACCGCACCCGTGAGCAACTGTTATGGGATGGAACCGCCGCCCTGCGACTCGCAGGCTTGGATCCGCTGGCATTCCGCGCGCCAGGCGGGTATCGGGGAAGCCGCACATTGGAGGTTCTCGGCGATCTCGGTTACCGTGTCGACAGCAGCATCGATATCGACACCGGCAAAGAGGGTGAAACCCCGCAGCTCGAGATGCTTTCAGGCGAGATCCTTTCGATCCCTTGGACTTTCGACATGAGCGACTACTGGAACTACGTCTCTGCGCCCGAGGGGCCTAGGGATCCGGACGCGGTCGCC
>DATFCF010000257.1:0-7078 GCA_035253445.1 Mycobacterium sp. | reverse complement strand
CTCCAGTCCCGGCAGCGCATCCAGCTCGTCGGGTAAATCGGTGTCGCGCGCCGGCACGGGCGTCGGTCGGTCCTCATCGAGCGCACTGGCTTCTTTGCCGGACATCTGCGAGACCCTGGTGTCTTCGGGGTCGTCGCTGACTTCCTCCTCGGTGGTCAACCGGTAGGACCGGTATGCCAGCGCCAGCACGAACGCCGCGATGCCCATGCTGATCACGATCGCCGTCAGAATCATGCCCTGCGCCAACGGATCTGCGGTGGTGGTGTCGCCGTTGCTGGTGCGGCCGCGGACCGGTGGGTTGCCCGACGGGCTGCCGACGGTCAGGATCAGCAGGTTGATCGCGTTGCCGACCAGCAACAGGCCCAACAACATTCGCGTCATGTTGCGCTCCAGCAGCAGGTACACGCCTGCGCTGGTGAGGCCGCCGATGAGGATCAAGGGAACCAGGTAGGTGGTCATCGTGCCGCCACCGCCTCGCTCATCTCGACGTCGACGCGCGCACCAAGGCTACGCAGCACGTCGAGCACCAGACCGACGACGATCAAGTACACACCGAGGTCGAAGAACAGCGCGGTGACGAACTTGACTGTGCCCAGTACGGGCACGTCGATTTCGATCAACGCCGACGACAACACCGGCGCCCCCAGCAGCAGCGACGCGACGGCGGTGCCCGCGGACAACCCGAGGCCGACGCCGAGGATCTTGCCCGCGTCGAGCGGCAGCGTCTCGCCAAGCTCGTATCGCCCGCCGGCAAGATAGCGCAACACCAACGCCAGACCCGCGGTCAACCCACCGGCGAAGCCGCCGCCGGGGGTGTTGTGCCCGGCGAAGAAGAAGTAGGCCGACAGCACCATGATCAGCGGGAAGATCATGCGGGTGGCGACCTCGAGCACCAGCGAGCGGTGCTTCGGGTCGCGCAGCTCACTGCCCCGCAGCCAGGTGACATCCCCAACCGCAGGGCTGTTGTTGGCGCTCGCGTCCAAGCGCCCGATGTCGGGCTGGCCTGCATCCGAAACCCGTGGAGCGGCACCAAAACGCCTGTGCCGAAACACCATTGACGCCACCCCGGTCGCCGCGACAAGCAACACCGAGATCTCACCCATCGTGTCCCAGGCCCGGATGTCGACGAGCAACACGTTGACGGTGTTGGCGCCGTGTCCGCGGAAATACGCTGCGTCGGGCAGAAGTTCGGCGATCGGGCGAGTGGTGCGCGCGGCCATGGCGAACGCGGCCAGCGTGGTGACGGTGGCGCCCACCGCGAGTGCCAGCGCGGCGCGTGGAAGCCGGTACCGCTTGATGTTCGCGCGGTCGGTCTCGGCGGGCAGAGTCCGCAGCACCAGCACGAAGATCACCAGCGTCAGCGTCTCCACCAGGAACTGGGTCAGCGCAAGATCGGGTGCGCCGTGGAACGCGAATATCGCGCCGCAGCCATAGCCGGTCACCCCGACCAGCAGCACCGCGGCCAGGCGGTTGCGCATCGCCGTGGCGCCCACCGCGGCGGCAAGAATCAGCAGCCCGACCACCACCTGCAACGGTGAATCCCACAGCGCGAAGTCGGGGCGATCGCGGGCGCCAAGCGCCAGCACCACCAGCGGCACCAGCACCAACGTGGACAGGATCACCGCTTGTGTGGCGGGGATCGACCCGCGCTGAGTGGCCGCGGTGAGTCGCACCGACACCAGGTCCGCGCCGCGCAGGACGGCATCGTAGATGTGGTCGGCGTTGCCCAGCGGCGCTCGCAGTGTTCGCAGTCGCCTGAACCGCGCGCGGCCGAAGAACGCCGCCGTGCCGATGGCCAGGACGAGCACGGACAGCAGCAGTGGCGCGCCCAGCCCGTGCCAGAGCGCCAGGTGATACTCGGTGCCGTCGGGGCTGTCGCCGGGCACGGTGTCGGCGTACGCGTCCAGCATGCCGTCGAGCCGGTTCGGCCACAATCCGAACAGCAGACCAGCCGCGGCCAGGATCGCCGGGGCGGCAAGGAAAGTGGCCGGCGGCTGGTGCATATCTGACACCCGCCTGCTGGGCTGCGGTAAACCCTTGCGGCCGAAGGCTCCCCACAGGAATCGCAGGCTGTAGATCGTGGTGAACACCGAACCCAGGACGATGCCTGCGAGCACGTATGGTGCCCATGCGCCAAGGGCAGGGCTATGCATCACTGTTTCGAGGTCGGCCTCTTTGGCGACGAAGCCCAGGAACGGCGGTAGTGCCGCCATGCTGGCGGTCGCGGCGACGGCGATGACCAGCAGCGGTCTGCTGCTCGGCCCGAGCCAGGCCAGCCTGCGGATATCACGCGTCCCGGTGGCGTGGTCGATCACGCCGACGACCATGAACAGCGCGGCCTTGAACATCGCGTGGGCGCACAGTAGCGCCAGCCCGGCCAGCATCATGTCCCCACCGCCGGTGCCGACCATCACGGTGATCAAGCCGAGCTGGCTCACGGTTCCGAACGCGAGGATCAACTTCAGGTCGTACTCCCGCACCGCGCGCCAGCCGGCCAGCAGCATGGTCAGCACACCCAGGCCGACGACCATCGGCCGCCACGGCGGCAGGTCGGCGAATCCCGGCGTCATTCGGGCGACGAGGTACACGCCGGCTTTGACCATCGCGGCAGCGTGCAGGTACGCGCTGACCGGCGTCGGCGCTGCCATCGCGCCGGGCAGCCAGAAGTGCATCGGCACGATGGCCGACTTGGCGAGCGCACCGATGAGCACCAGCACCACGGCGATCGACGCGGCAACTCCGGTCGGCGGCGAAGCGATCAGCTCGGACAACAGATAGGTGCCGGCCATATTGCCGAGCACGATGATGCCGACCAGCATGGCCAGCCCGCCAAACGTCGTCACCAGCAGCGCCTGCGTGGCGGCGCGCCGGCTGCTGGCGCGCTCTGCATAGTGGCCCACCAGCAGGAACGACAGCACCGTGGTGAGCTCCCAGAACACGTACAGCACCAGCATGTTGTCGCTGACCACCAGCCCGAACATCGCACCGGAGAACGCGACCAACTCGGCGGCGAAACTCGGCAGCCGCTTCTCGGTATGCCCGTCGTGATGGTGGAAGTAGTCGGCGCAATAGAAGAGCACCAGGGCGCCGATCGCCAAGACGAGCACGCTCATGATCGCTGCGAGCGCGTCGAACCGCAGCGTGATGTCCATCGACAGCTCGGGCAGCCACTCGACGTTGGCGGTCGGCGCGTGGCCAGGCCGCGGCCAGTTCAGCGCAACCCAGATCAGCGAACCTAGCGGCACCAAAGCCAGCGGGTAGAACGCCATCCGGCCCCAGCGGTAGACGAGCAGGGGAGCCAACGCGGTAGCGACCGCGTGGGCAATCAGGATGACGAGCATGGCACTCCGATCGTGCGGGTCGGGGTGTCAGCCTTCTTGGGCTTTGGATTAATGCCAGTCTACGGACGCGGCTTCGGGCTAACTTGTCCATGTGCCAACGCCCGAGGTTGTCGTGGTGGGTGCCGGACCGACCGGCCTGATGCTGGCCTGCGAACTTGCGCTCGGCGGCGTCAAGGCGCGGCTGCTCGAAGAACGCACCGATATGCCCAACATCACCAGGGCATTCGCCGTGCATGCCCGCACCCTGGAGTTGCTCGACGCGCGCGGCCTCGCCGAGGATCTGATGCCACGCGGTGTGCCGGTGTACGAGGTCGCACCGCCCGGCGGCCTGGAGCTGGATCTTCGTGAGCTGCCCACTCGGTTCGGGATGGTGCTCATCGTTCCGCAAAGCGGAACGGAACGGGTGCTGCAGGCCCGTGCGGACGAGCTCGGAGTAGATATCGTCCGCGGCGCCGAGGTGGTCGGCCTGACACAGGACGGCGATGGGGTGACCGTCGAGTGTGCGAGCGGCGACACAGTGCGTGCGGCCTATGCGGTCGGCTGCGACGGCGCGCACAGCACGGTGCGACGGCTGGTCGGCATCGACTTCGTTGGCAAGCAGTACGAGACGCACATCCTGTTGGCGGACGTGCATTTGGACCGGCCGCCGGCCGAGACGTTGGCCGGTGTCGCCAACGAGAAGGGCGTGGTGCTCGTCATCCCGTTCGGCGACGGCTGGTTCCGCGCGATCGTGTGGGACCGGTTGCGTGAACAAGCGCCGTTGACCGAACCGGTGACGTCGGCAGAGATGCGTGACGCGTTCGGAAGAATCGGTGGCGACGACTACGGCATGACCGAGATGCGCTGGAGTTCAAGGTTTCTCAGTGAGCGCCGGCAGGCAAGGCACTACCGGTCGGGCCGGGTGTTTCTCGCGGGCGACGCCGCGCATGTGCACTCCCCACTAGGCGGCCAGGGCATGAACACGGGAATCGGCGACGCGATGAACCTGGGCTGGAAGCTCGCCGCCGCGGTACGGGGATCCGCGCCGGCCTGGCTGTTGGACACCTACGAGGACGAGCGCCATGCCGTCGGCGCCAGCGTGCTGAAGCTGACGGACGTGTTCAACCAGCTGGTGCTCGGCAACTCGAAGCCTCGGCGCCTCCTCCGCAGCGCCGTCATCGGAACCGTGACCCGGGTGCCCCGCGGCAGGCGACTGCTGGGCGAGCGGCTCAGCGGCATCGGTATCGCCTATCCGCACTCGCGTGACGAGGACAGGCTGGTGGGCCGGCGGATGCCGGATGTCGAGTGCGACGGCACGCGGGTGTACGAGCTGCTACGCGAAGGCAAGTTCGTATTGGTCACCGCCGTTGCGGTCGACCTCGACAGGCCCGACATCGTGCACACCGTCGACAAGAAACCCGAACTGCCGGACGCGATCCTGGTTCGTCCCGACGGCTACGTCGCATGGGCCAGCGAACGCATGCCCAGCGCCGCCGAACTGTCGGCGGCGATCGATCATTGGAGCCGCGTGGCGGCCGAGTGACAAAGCCCCGGCATCGCGAAGCGGACTGGAATGGCATGGGAGAGCACGCCGATCCCCGCACCGAGGATGGGCCAGATCGGCCAGAAATACCAGGCGCCCGCGGTCAGGCCGACCACGAGCCACACCGTCAGGACAATGACGACCATCGCCAGATAGGCGGCCAGGTGAATACGCACTCCCCGCCGCGCTGCGGCACGCCGGGCAGCCGCGCGTCGCGGATCGCTGCGACGCAAATGTGCGAGCGGTAGGTCCGCGACGAGCTGGTGTAACTCTGCGGTGGTGTGGGCGGCGAACGCGGCCTGTAGCCGACTTTCGTATTCGTCCATGGCGAGGTAGCCCTGCGCGAGCGCCTGCCCGAGCTGGTCCGCGGTGCGCTCACGCTCGCGGTCGCCGGCGCGGATGGCGGTAGGGGCGGTCATGGTTCCTCCCGTGCTGGATCTTGACGCTGACTAGTTCTAGAGAACAACTATGCGCCCTTAACTAGTCACTGTCAAGATAGTGGGCCGGCCGGGCCTGTTACTGGCCGTTGACCATGCGTGCGCGTACGCCTCTCAACGCCTCGTCGAGCGTCGGGTACATCGAGAAAACCTCGTCCAAGCGCGTCAGCTGAATCGGCCGGCTGGTGATCGGACCGCTTGCCACGACGGCGAATTGACCCGACGGGCTCACCTTTTCGTGCGTGCTGACCAAGAGCCTCAGGCCGACCGACGCCAGAAACGTGACTCCGGACAGATCGATGATCAGCGCCTTGGGTTCTTTGGAAAGCAGGTCGTCGATGGTGTCTTCGAGGGCCGGCGCGGTCGCCAAATCGACCACCTCACCGACGGTGAGCAACGTGATGTCGTCGCGGTGCTCGACCGAGGTGGTGATCGCATCGGTTTCAGACAACGCCCATTCCTTATCCGAACAACTCACCGCATACCGCGGACACCGTGGAGCCTAGCCTGCACGCGCATTCGCCGAGAATGAAACTTCGCCAGTTTCCGGCCGCAGCGTCAAGCTAATCTCACCCTTAGCGACTCGCGACCCCTACGTCCGCGCGAGCGTGAGCCGGGAGATCAGATGACCGAATCGTCGACTGACGTCGCCGTCACCGATGTCGCCACAGAGGCCGGGATATCCACCGAGGGCCTGCTCCCTCAGTTGGTCAAGCATCTGCGGCAGAACCGAACCGTGTTGCGCGAGGAGTGGGCTCGGCGCATCACGGCGGCCGAACTCCTCACGGCGATGACGCCGGAGGAGCTTTTCTCCGAAGCGACTGCGGTGTATGACAACTACGTCGAGGTGCTCGAGACCGGTAGCGTCGAAGCGCTGCAGGCCTACGCGCGTGACCTGTCCGAACGCATCATCCCGCGGGGCGTCGAAACCGACGAGGTGCTCGGCATTGTGCTGTTGCTGCGCGATGTGCTGGCGCGCTCGCTGTTCGAGAAATATCAGTCGGACTTCGACCTGCTGAACCGGGTGCTCGACGCGTACGAGCCCGCGGCCAACCGCATCGCGAACACGGTGGGCGTCAGCTTCGTCCAGGAACGCGAACGCATCATCCGCCAGCAGCAGGAAGCCATCCGCGAACTGTCCACGCCGGTGCTGCAGGTGCGCGAGCAGTTGTTGATCCTGCCGATCATCGGCATTCTCGACAGCCAGCGTGCCCGGCAGGTCACCGAGCAGCTGCTGCGCGCTATCCGCGCCAACCGCGCGAAGGTCGTCGTCATCGACATCACCGGTGTCCCCACCATCGACTCGACGGTGGCCAACCACCTGGTGCAGACGGTCGACGCGTCGGGGTTGATGGGTGCAAGCGTGATCATCACCGGTCTGTCCTCGGAGATCGCGCTGACGCTGGTGACCATCGGCCTCGACCTGTCGAAGATGAACGCCGTCGGCGACCTGCAGGGCGGCATCGAAGAGGCGGAACGTCTCTTGGGCTACGAGGTCACCCGCACCGGCGAGCAGAACGGCTGAGCCGCGTAAAGCGCCATGCCAGTACCGATCCTCAAACAGGGCACGATCCTTATCGCCACGGTGCAGGCCGCGCTCACCGACTCCGACACAGAGCGGCTGCGCCATGACCTGATGGAACATGTGAGCCGGTTTCGGGCGCACGGAATCATCGTCGACCTCACCGCGATTGACATCATGGACTCCTACGCCGCGCGTTCGCTGCAGACCGTCGCGCACATGACGCGGCTGCGTGGCGCCGACACCGTGATCGTCG
>DATFCF010000256.1:0-14722 GCA_035253445.1 Mycobacterium sp. | reverse complement strand
CGTTGCAGAGACGGATCGAAGCCGAGGCCACGACCTTTCAGCAGATCCTCGACACCACACGGACCGACCTCGCCAGGCACTACCTCGAGAACACCGCGCTGACGGTCGCCGAGATCGCATTCCTTCTCGGCTTCAGCGAACCGAACTCCTTCTACCGGGCCTTCCGCGGCTGGACTGGCACGACGCCGGACAACATGCGGCGCGTTCGGGGTCCGCAGGCCGGTGGGAGCTGGACAAGTCAGCGAACGTGACGATCCACCTGCCCGAGCGCGGTGAGAAATTTTGTCCAACCGGCGATCTAAGCTCCTTTGAGACTCTCGCGGCGGCCGTTACGCCATTGGGGGGATAGCGAACCGCCGCCGGGTGTTGGCAGCGCGTGACGACGTCAGTTAGGTGTGCACATGAAGTTCGGGATTTCCACGTTTGTCAACGACGACACCATCGACACGGTGTCGCTCGCGCGTGCGATAGAAGAGCGAGGCTTTGACTCGCTGACGGTCGCCGAGCACACCCACATCCCGGCGAGCAGGGAGTCTGCCTATCCGCTCGGCGGCGAACTGCCCAACGTCTACTACCGGACGCTTGACCCATTCGTCACCCTCGCCGCGGCAGCGGCCGTCACCTCCAACATCCAGTTGATCACCGGCATCGCCCTACTCATCCAGCGTGACCCGATCATCACCGCGAAGGAGGCCGCCAGCATCGATCTGATCTCGGGCGGCCGGTTCGTGTTCGGTGTCGGCGCAGGATGGAACATCGAGGAGTTGCGCCATCACGGCACCGATCCGAGGACGCGGGGTGCGCTGCTGGATGAACGCATCGAAGCCATCAAAGCGCTGTGGACGACCGAACCCGCGGAGTACCACGGCAAGCACGTCGACTTCGATTCCTCGTACCTCCGTCCGAAGCCGGTACAGAAGCCGCACCCGCCCATCCTGATCGGCGGCGACTCCGATGCCACCGTCAAGCGGGTGATCCGCCACGATGCGGGATGGATGTCGAACCCGCTACCCGTCGAGCACCTTCGACGGCGCATCGACCAAATGCGGGAGGGCGCAGGCCGCGACGTCCCGCTGACGACGTTCGGTACCCCGATCGATCCGGATTACTGGGGCGCGCTCGACGACCTGGGGTACGGGCAACTGAACCTGCTGTTGCCGACGAAGCAGCTCGACGAATCCCTTCGACTGCTCGACGGGTACGCCGAGAAGGTCGCGAAGTACCGCGGCTGATTCGCGTGACCGTCCGTTAGCGACGGCCTGATCCTCGTCGAGAAGTTTGGCTTGGCCCGGTATCTGGAAAGGTGCAGGTGAGTCAGTGCTGCTCTTTGTGAGGCCGGGCCCGCTCAGCCCCTAACGCGACAGCTGGACTGCCGCTCAACTTGGCAAGGAACCGCGCCAATTCGCTTCGCCTTGAGCAACTTTCGAGCGCGATCCAGCCCCAGCCGCGTCTCTGTCACGTACTGGTGGGCAAGCGACCGGTCATCTCACGAGATACCCGACAGAACGCAAGCGCACGAGTTCGTTTCACCAACGGTGAGGTTGCGGTCAGGTCATTTCAGCGCGGAGGCGAGGGTTGTCACGAGGTATGCGATCGCCTCGGCGTCCTTCGCGTCCCCTGCCCGTTCTGCGACCTGTTCTGGCGTGAGTTCGGCGACGCGCGATTGGATCCACCAGAGGTTGCCCAGGGGGTCGCGCACACGGCCGACCTTGTCGACATTGTTACCGGACAGGAACTCGGTCGGTTCGGTCACCAGCACGGCGCCGGCCTGCACTGCGCGTTGCGTGACGGCGTCCGCGTCGGCGACGTACACATGCAGCAGGCTCGGTGTCTCCATCGGAAAGGGTGAATCGCACATCATCACGATGGAGTCACCGATCCGAGCCTCGGCGTGCCCCAGCACGCCCTCGACCTCGACACGGCCTAGTTCCTCGGCGTCGAACACCTCCTTCATGAAGTCAATAAGCGCCGCGGTGTTCTTCGTGACAATCCACGGCGTGACGGTGGTGAAGCCGTCGGGAGTGAAGCCGAGCTGTTGTGTCATGGCGTCCATCCTTCGAGTTGTAGGTTGAGGAGCTTTTTCCGAATCTGTGTACCGAACAAATGTGAGGTGCGACGAGCAGGACCGGCGAGGGGGGCGCCCGCCGTGGACGAGATGGGCTACGCCGCCATTGGCCCGGCCCGGGTTTCGTAGCCCCGGCACTGCCTCTCGCACCGGCCACCCTACTCAGTCGCATCACTGCGAAAATGCCCCAGCTAGAGGGACTTTCCATCGGTACCGTCTCCTCGGCAGTGCGCGGGCATCAGCGCGCTGGAGGGGACCACGAGTAGGCCGCGCTCATCGCGCTGGTCAACACCGACACGGGTGTGAGATAGGCCAGCGCATCGCGTATCGGGCCGAGGGCAGGGTTCTGCATGAACTTGCCGACCGTGCCGGAGAGCCGGGACATCTGTTCCGTGCGCGGACGGCGGATGGTGTTGTAGGTCTGGAGGCCCCGGTCAATCCCGTCTGCGTCGATAGCGTCCGCAAGCACGATCGCATCCTCGATGGCCTGGCAGGCGCCCTGTCCGATATCGGGCGTGACCGCGTGCGCAGCGTCGCCGATCAGCGCCACGCGATCACGAACGAACGACGGCATCGGCGTGCGCAGGTAATAGACGTCGTGGCGGCCGAGCACCTCCGGGGGAGTGGAGGCGAGCAGCTGCGGGATGGGGTCGTGCCAGCGCCCGAACCGCGCGGCGAGCGGGGCGAGGCCGAGCTCGTGCTTGTCGGCATCGGCCAGGTTCTCGCACGCAAACCAGTACACCTGGCCGTCGTTGATCGGGTCTATCCCGAAGCGGGCGCCGCGTCCCCAGGTGGTCGTGATGACCGGGGGAATGTCCGGGGCGTCCGCGGCCGGGACGATGCCGCGGAACGCGGTGTATCCGGCGCTCTCCGGTCCAGGGTGATTCGGGAACAGCTGGGAGCGTAGGCGGCTCTTGATGCCGTCAGCGACCACGACCAAATCCGCGGTTGCCGACGTCGTGCCCTGTGGGGTCTCGAAGGTCACCGTGCCCGATTCTGCGTCCGTGGTGATCGCGGTGGCGCGGTGGTCAGTTCGTAGAACGGCCCCGTCCACCCGGTGCAGCAGGAGGTCGTGCAGATCGGCGCGGTGGATAGCGTAGATCGGTGCGCCGTAGCGGCGCTCGATGCCGACAGCCGAGACCATCAGGAGGGAACGGCCTGACGGTGTGCGGACTTCGATCCCCTCCTGGCGCCGGCCCCGCTCGCGAAGGTCCTCGCCCACGCCGAGGTAGCGCAGGGCCTTCACGGCGTTGGGGGCCATGCCAACGGCTGCGCCCACCGGTCGGATCGTCGGTGCTTGCTCGTAGATATCGACCTGCCAGCCCTTGCGCTGCAGTGCGCGGGCGGCCGTCAGGCCCCCGATGCCGGCGCCGACGATGATCGCTTTCCCGCTCATTTGTCCTCCCATGAAACTCGTCCTACCGTAATATTCAAACGAACGTGTGAAACGAACGTTTGAATTAAATCATATACCATCCCGCTGAGATATACGAGGAGGAGCGATGCCAGGACTGGATCCGGCCACGCCGGTGAACCAGGAGGCGTCGACGCCAGACCGGCTGATCGCGACGGCAATCAAGCTGTTCGGTGAGCGCGGGATCGAAGCCACGTCGATGAGAGCCCTGACCGACGCGGCCGGGGCCAACATCGCCTCGGTCAACTACCACTTCCGATCCAAGGAAGGCCTGCTGCGCGCGGTCGTCGACCACGCTATGCGTGCCGTCAACGACGAACGCCACCACCGGCTCGACGAACTAGAGGCGTCGCCGGAGCCGCCATCGGTGGCCGATATTGTCCGAGCCTTCGCCGAACCGGGACTCGCCCTGTCCAACGTGCATGGCCAAGACGGCGCCGAGATCGCACGCTTCATCGGGCGCGTACTCAGCGAACCGAACCCGCGTACCTGGGAGACAGTCGCCGATCAGGCCCAAGCCGTCGATGCCCGCTATCGGGCCGCGCTCAGTCGCGCGCTGCCCGATCGAGACGAAAACGGCATCAGGCTCGTCTACGCCAGCATGGTCGCTTTGCTCGGTGTCTGGCAGTCCGGTGCGCTCGACCAGCTGAACCGAGGCGCGGGTCAGCACGTCACGCCAGGCACCACAAGCGTTGATGCCGAACGGTTGATCGCCTTCATCACCGCGGGAACGCTCGCCGGAAGCCGGTGACCGTCAGCGAGCTGCAAGGCGGATCGGCGTCACCGTCGTCGTCCGCCGTCGGCTGAGGGGTTCTTTGCGCCGATGATCGCCGATTCGACGGCCGAGAAGCACTCAGCCGCAGCGGATTCGGTGCCAAGTCCGATGTAGAAGCTACCGGGACGATCGCCGTCAAGGCCTGAGAGCGTGAATCCATCGGCCTCGCCTGCGGCACGGCTCAGTTTGTCGCCGAGCCCGGTGCCGGGCGCGACGGATGCCTGGGTCAACGGCAGCGACAGGACGGAGGTCCCGCGCTTGGCGCCGTCGATCACGACAAGGATGTGCGTCGGGTGCAGCACCACGACCGTGTCGTGCTCTACGTCGGGGTCAGCCGGATTCGCGCGGCGCCGCAGCAGCTTTCCGAATCCTGAATCGGCCATGGGGTTTTCGCTGTGGGTGAGCCACAACCGCAGATTGGACAGATCGAGCTGACGGGACTCGGCGTGGCTCGCCAGCTTGTCGCGGACGTGGGCCGCGAGCTCGCCCATCTGCACCGAACGGGTATGTCGCACGTACATCGGCATGCAGGCAGTATTCACCTCGTGGACCGTTACGCGCGTGGCATCACCGGGTTGTACGGCTGCTCCTGAACCCAGGTGAAGCCGGGTTCGACGAGCGGGAACAAGTTCGGGTCCATGCGGGTGAATTATGCACGCGGCCAACTGCCGCGTGCTAGCTCACGACAGTGAAGGGCACGCTGGCGTTGCCGAGCTGGTTGAGCGGCTCGGGAGTGACGGCCGCTGCCTCCACACTGCCCTCTCCGGTAGTCATCGAAGCATCGAGCGCAATTCGGTATCGCACGGTCGCCGTCTTGCCCTTCGGCAGCTCCAGCACGATCGAGTAACCGCCGAGGTAGTCCATGCCGGTGCCCATTGCGGGGTGCTCCATCTGGATCCAGGTGCCGGTGCCGTCGTCGAAGCGCTCGACGGTGCCCTTGGCGATCGGCAGCCCATCGGGCACGCAGCTGCAGTTCCCCAGCATCACCACGACTCCTACCTCCGGATAGTTGACGGCGGAGTCGTTGCACAGCGTCACCTCGACTTCGGTCGGTGCGCCGCCGGGGGTGACGGTGCCCGACGGGATGCCGCTCAGCGCGACCGAAATCCGTCCGTCCTCCGGCACCGTTTCGTAAGGCCCGACAGTCGGCACAGGCGCCGTCGAGGGGTTGACCGCGCAAGTGCTGGCCGGTGTTGAAGTCGCCGGCGCGCTCGGACTCGCCGGGGCGTTCGAACTCGGTGCGCTCACGGTGATGGTGGTAGTGGTCTGCGCAGCCTCGGGGCTACTGGCCGAGCACGCCGTAAAGGCCATTGTGGCCGCAATTGTGGCCGCAATTGTCGCCGCAACTGTCGCCGCCGAGGCACGTGCGAGCTTCGTAATCCGCTCGCGGCGAATCAGTTTGGCCATCTCGGTTGCCTTTCAGGTCAGTTCGCGGTCGATGGCTCGCTGGTGGAGGCGCGATCATGTCACCGCAGTACATGCCAATTGGATTGTGCCGACGCCGCTACCGATCCCAAGTTCCGGACAAGCGACAGACATGCTGGTTTCGGCAGTGGGTACCGTTGAGTGCATCACGACGTCGCCGACTCGGGTGCCGTCCGCGAGCGTGTCTGTCAACCTCAGCTCCTACGCCACGTGCGACTTGCACTCGGACGTCAACGCGAAAAGGACGTGCATGTTCCTCGTCGGTCTCAGCGCCGTCCTCGGGCTGATGCACCTCTACCTGTGGAAACGGCTGATCAAGGATACGACCCAGCAGGGACGCGCGAGACGGATTCTCACGGTTGTTCTCTGCGCGCTCGCGACGCTCCTTGTCGCGAGCCTGTTACTGCCGCGAGTCATCGGCCTGGCCGAATCGGGGTGGTTCACCTGGCCGGGCTACATCTGGTTCGGCGTAGCCGCGTACTTGTTTCTGACGTTGCTTGTGCTGGAGCCGGTCCGGTTCACACTTGGACGGTGGATCAAGCGCAAGCCGCCGGCGACGACCGAGACCTTTTCGTCGAATCCGACAGCCGCGGAGGAACCTACGGCGCCGACCCCGTTGAATCGTCGGGTTTTCCTAGCCAGGGTCAGTGCGGTGGCCGCAGGTGCGGCGTCGGTCGGCCTGGTCGGGGCAGGCGCTTCCAATGCGCTTGGTCCGCCTGACCTGCTGCAGGTGCCGGTACGGCTGCGCAGATTAGATCCGGCGTTCAACGGCTTCCGGATCGCCGTCGTGTCGGACATTCATCTCGGCCCGCTGTCGGGTCGCACATCCGCCGAGCGGATCGTCCGGATGATCAACGACGCCGCACCGGATCTCGTCGCCATCGTGGGAGATGTGGTGGACGGAACGGTCGAGGAGCTCGGCCCGGCCGCAGAGCCGTTGCGGGACTTGGCTTCCCGGGAGGGCACCTTCTTTGTCACGGGTAACCACGAGTACTTCGTCCCGGATCCGTTGTCGTGGCTGCGTGAGCTCGAGCGGCTGGGGGTGCAGCCATTGCGCAACGAGAACACGGTGATTCGGCGTGGTGCAGCAGCTTTCGACCTCGCCGGCGTCAACGATATCGCGGGTGAATCACATTCAGAAGCACCAGATTTCGACCGGGCACTGTCAGGTCTGGACTCATCCAGGCCGACGATCCTGCTCGCGCATCAACCGGTCCTGGTGGGGGAAGCCGCTGCGCGTGGGGTGGACCTGCAATTGTCCGGGCACACCCACGGCGGTCAGATGTGGCCGTTCCACTATCTCGTGCGCGCCGTTCAACCGTCCCTCGCCGGCCTGTCTACTGTGGACGCCACTCAACTGTATGTCACACGCGGCGCGGGGTTTTGGGGTCCACCGGTGCGGATCGGTGCACCGCCGGACATCACCGTGCTGACGCTCCAGAGCGAGGTCTAGGCGGGCGCTTTAGGCCCCTACTTCCGGAGCCTCTCGCGGGCAAGCTCAGCGAGGAAACGGGCGGACGACACCGGCTTGAACGCGCGGGCGGCGTGGGTGAGCGCGTCGCGGGAATTCGCGCTTAGCTCGATGTCGGCCGCGGCGACGTTGAACTCGAGTTGCTCGACACTTGACGCCCCGGGAATCGCGACGACGCCCGGCAGGCTGATCAACCAGGCCAGTGCCACCTGCGCCGGTTTGGCGCCGACCTCCGTCGCCACGTCACGCAAGGTCTGCAGCAGCGGCCCAGCGCGTCGCAGATTCGTTGTGCCGAACAACGGATTCATCGCCCGCACACCGCCGGGCCGGTTGTCGAGTCCGTACTTGCCGCCCAGCAGTCCCTGCGCCAGCGGGCTGTAGGCGATCACGATGCGGTTCTCGCGTTCGGCGAACGGGACCAGATCGTCAAGGGCCTGGGCGTGCGCGAGTGAGAAGTGCACCTGATTGCTGATGACGGGCCGGCCCAGTGCCGCGTCCGCCTTCTGCCACCGGGCGAGGGAGTAGTTCGAGACGCCGACCGCGCCGATGTGACCGCCGTTGAGCAGGTCACGCATCCCCGGCATGATCACCGAGTCGGGGATCACCGGGTTCGACTGGTGAATCTGGTAGAGCGGAATGCGGTCAAGCTGCAGCCGTCGAGCGCTGGCGCGGGCGCGTTGCTTGACCACCGCGGGGAACGGCGCGACCGGAAAAACCTTGGTGGCCACCGCTACCTCGGCGCGCGCGTCGCCGAGTGCCTCGCCGAGGATGCGCTCGCTCTTACCGAAGCCGTACACCTCCGCTGTGTCGAACAGCGTGACCCCCAGCGCGAGCGCGCGCGCAACGATGTCGCGTGCCGCGCCGGCGGCGTAGCTGTCTCCGTAGCCCCATTCACGCGAACCGAACTGCCATGTGCCCAACCCGATCCGACTGACGCGCCCGACCCCGTCGGCGTCCAGATACTTCATAGAGCCCACGGTACTGACAGCAGCGATGTGAGGAGAGTTACTTAGTTAGTACCCTAATCGTTAGGGTACGATCAAGTTGTGTCCTCAACGACTCCAGCTGACGTGGACCCCCTGGCTCTCGAGCAACAGGTGTGTTTCGCGCTGGCGATCACCAATCGCGCGGTTCTGTCGGTCTACCGACCGCTGCTCGAGCCGCTGAACCTCACGCATCCGCAGTACCTCGTGATGCTCTCGCTCTGGGATCACCAGAAGACATCCACGGAAGGCGACTTGCCGTTGTCGGTCAAGCAGATCGCCACCGCGTTGCAGTTGGACTCGGCCACGCTGTCGCCGATGCTCAAGCGGCTGGAGGCACTTGGGCTCATCGCCCGGACCCGGAGTACCGCCGACGAGCGATCCACTCATATCGAGCTCACCGCGCCCGGACGAGCCCTGCGCGACCGCGCCCTCGCAATTCCGCCTGCTGTCGTGGCTCGACTGGGCGTCGACCTGGCCGAACTCGACGAGCTTCGGCGGGTGCTTACCCGCATCAATTCCGCTGCGCTGGCGGCCGGCGCACTCAACGTCTAACTCACCGCACCACAGGAGCCCTCATGTCCACCGCCAAACCCACGCCCTTGCAGTACGTCGTGTACGTGTACGGACGGCGTCTACCGGATTCGATGCGAAGGTGGGTCGCCAACGATCTGGCCGGCCCGGGCGCCGTGCGTAGGCACATGATCCGAATGGCGATCCCGCCGTTTCTGGTCCTCGCCCCGTTCTGGCTGCTGCCAGCCTCGCTCTACGTGCACCTCGAGATGACCGCGCCGATCTACATCTGGGCCGTGCTCATGGCACTGGCCCTGAACAAGGTCTGGCGCCGACATCGGTTGGCGCAGCACGGGCTTGACCCGAACCTGGTCGACGAGATCAAGCGCAAGAAGGACGCAAACCTGCACGAGGACTACGCCAGGCGCTTCGGACCGCGCCCGGAAGAGGCCAAGTGGCAGGCAAACAGCAGCCCGTTCTAGTTAGCGGCGCTCGGCGGATCAGGTTGCGGATCAAACCCTTTGATCGATGGCAGCTGGTTGGGAACGTCTGAGCGAACGACGCTGCCAGGATCGGGGTAACCCGGCGGATCTGGCTGCGGGTCAAACCCCACGCAACTAGGACAGGTGCGCGGGGTAGGCAGATCGTCGAGGATCGCCGCCGCGCCATGTTCACCGATATCGGGTAGTGCCTGTGCGCTACCAGCGCCGAGGAAAAGCAATGCCGGCGCCGCCGCGCCGGCGATCAAGGCGCTGACCGCCTTGCGGGTGTGGTTGGTGTTCATGGTGGTCAAGTACAGACCGCCGCAGTGCCTACCGATCCCAAGATCTCGGTCGGCGGATTCGTGCGACGGTACGCTCGCGGTAATGCAACACACCCCGGCCGCAGAGGTCGAATCGGTCGCACGTGCACGCCCCCGGCGCCGCTGGCGTCGGCTGCTTCTCGTGTTCGCCATTACGTTGCTCCTGCTGGGGGTGCCGTGGTGGACGCTGTTGTCGGCGGGCACGCAGTGGCCGACCGCCGTGATCGTCGCCGGGACCGGCCTGTTTGCAGCGGCCTTCGTCGGGTTGCCCGCGCTGATGACGGTGGGGCATGGCCGTCGCCACCTGGACTGGGCGGCCGCTGCTGGAGATGCGTTACTCGGCGCGATGTGGGTGCTGTTCGTGTGGTCGGTGCTGGCCGTTCTGCTGCGCTTGGCGTTGTCCCTGCTGGGTGTGGAGGATCCGGACCGGTCGCGCATGGTTGCGGGTGCGGTGGTGGTCGTCGTCGCTGCCTTGCTCGCGTGGGGCTATGCCGAGGCGATGCGGGTGCCGCGCATCAGACGCGTCGACGTCGGCATCTCCAGACTCGGTAGCGGACTTGACGGGCTGCGCGTCGCGGTGATCACCGATACCCACTACGGGCCGATCGATCGCAGCCGCTGGTCCGCTGCGGTGGTGGACCGTGTCAACGACATCGATGCCGATGTCGTGTGTCACGTCGGCGACATCGCCGACGGAACGGTGGATGTCCGCGAATTGCAAGCCAAACCACTCGGCGCGGTGCGGGCGCGGCTAGCCCGCGTGTACGTGACCGGTAACCACGAATACTTCAGCGAGGCAGAAGGTTGGCTCGACTACGTCGACGCCATCGGCTGGGACGCGCTACACAATCGGCACATCGTCATCGAGCGCGACGGAGACAAACTCGTCGTCGCAGGCGTTGACGACGCGACAGCCCAAGCATCCGGTGTCGACGGACACGGGGCGAATCTTGAAGCGGCGCTGGCGGATACCGATTCGACGCTGCCGGTGATGCTGCTCGCGCATCAGCCGAAGCAGGTCGTGCAGGCGGTGACGGCGGGGGTGGACCTGCAGATCTCCGGGCATACCCACGGCGGACAGATCTGGCCGTTCAACTTTCTTGTCCGACTGGATCAGCCAGTGGTGCAGGGCTTGAGTAGCCACGGTGAGCGCTCGCAGCTGTACACGAGTCGCGGTACCGGTTTCTGGGGCCCACCGTTCCGGATTTTCGCTCCCAGCGAGATCACCCTGCTCACGCTGCGCCGCGCCTGAACCGTCACGGCACGACGCGGTGGTCTTCTTGCCTATCGGCTAGTCCTGACGCCCGGCGTCGACAAGGCGGAGTACCGCCGCGCCCTCTTCGTCGGATGCCTCCAGATCCACCTCGACGTCGAAGCCCCAGTCGTGGTCGCCTGCCGGGTCGTCGAGGATCTGCCGCACCCGCCATATGTCGGGCTGCCGGTCGATCATCAGCATGGCCGGGCCTCGGGCGTCGGCGCCGGTGCTCACGTCATCGTGCTCGGCGAAGTACGCGCGGATGACCTCCTCCCACCGCTCGGACGTCCACCCTGAGCCGGCGTCCAGCTCGCCGAGATCGTAGGCGCGACGCCGCGCGAACAGCTCCACCCGGCGGAAGAGTGCATTGCGGACCATCGCGGTGAACGCCCGCTCGTTCCCGGTCAGCGGGCGTGGGCGAGCCGATACCGTGACGGGCGCGTCCGGCGGCTGGTCCGGGCTGGTGAGCTGCTCCCACTCGTCGAGCAGGCTCGAATCTACTTGGCGCACAAGCTCACCGAGCCACTCGACGATGTCAGTGACCTCCTCGGTCCGGGCGGCAGCGGGAACGCCGGACCGCAATGCCTTGAAGGCGTCCGAGAGATAACGCAGCACCGCGCCCTCCGAGCGGGTCAGCCCGTAGACGCTGACGAATTCTCGGAAGGTGAACGCCCGCTCCCACATCTCGCGCACGACGGACTTCGGTGACAGCTGCGCGTCAGCGGCCCACGGGTTGGTCTGCAGGTACACCTCGTAGACGTGCGCGAGCAACTCGTCGAGCGGCTTGGGGTAGGTGACGTCGTCCAGCAACTCCATCCGCTCGTCGTACTCGATCCCCTCGGCTTTCATCGCAGCGATGGCTTCACCCCTGGCCTTCTTCAGCTGCGCCGCCAGGATCTGGCGAGGATCCTCGAGGGTGGCCTCGATGACCGAAACGACGTCCAAGGCAAAGGTTGCAGGATTTTCAGCCGACGAGTCGAGCACGTCGACCGCGGCGAGCGCGAACGTCGACAGCGGCTGGTTGAGGGCGAAGTCGGGTGGCAGGTCGACGGTCAGTCGGTAGCGCCGCCCGTCGGCTCCAGATTCAGGTGGGGGTTCGTCGAGCCGCTCCAGGACGCCGGCCTGCAATAGCGAGCGGGCGATGCCGACCGCCTCGCGGATGTGCTGAAGTTGTCGCTTGCGCGGCTCGTGATTTTCGGTGAGCAGCCTTCGCATCGCGACAAACGGGTCGCCGGGACGGTCGACGACGTCGAGCAGCATCGACGTCGACACCCGCATGTTGCTGGTCAGCGGTTCAGGGGCGGCCTCGATCAGCCGCGTCATGGTCGACTCGCTCCACGGCACCATGCCCTCGGGAACCTTGCGGCGCACCAGCTTCCGGCGCTTCTTGGGGTCATCGGCAACCTTGGCGAACTGTTTGAGGTTCTCCACCTCGTGGTCGGGCGCCTGGACGACGACAGTGCCCGCGGTGTCGTAGCCTGCCCGCCCGGCCCGGCCGGCGATCTGGTGGAACTCGCGCGCGTTGAGCAGCCGGGTGCGGGTGCCGTCGTACTTCGACAGAGCCGAGAAGACGACGGTCCGGATCGGCACGTTGATGCCGACGCCGAGGGTGTCGGTGCCGCAGATGACCTTGAGCAGGCCCGCCTGTGCGAGCTGTTCCACTAATCGCCGGTACTTGGGCAGCATCCCGGCGTGGTGCACGCCGATCCCGTGCCGGACCAGTCGCGACAGCGTTGTACCAAACGCCGTGGAGAAACGAAACCCGCCGATCAGATCGGCGATGGCTTTCTTCTCCTCCTTCGTGCACACGTTGACGCTCATGAGCGCCTGCGCCCGCTCCAGTGCCGAGGCTTGAGTGAAGTGGACGACGTAGATCGGCGCCTGCTTCGTGTCGAGCAGGTCGCTGATCGTCTCGTGCATGGGCGTGGTCGCGTAGTAGTGGTGCAGGGGAACCGGGCGTTCGGCGTTGGCGACCAGCGCCGTCGGCCGGCCGGTGCGGCGGGTCAGGTCCTCGCGGAGGAACGTGACATCGCCGAGCGTGGCCGACATCAGCAGGAACTGCGCCTTCGGCAGTTCGAGCAGCGGTACCTGCCACGCCCAGCCGCGGTCGGGGTCGCCGTAGAAGTGGAATTCGTCCATGACCACCTGGCCGATGTTTGCCTCCGCGCCCTCCCGCAGTGCGATGTTGGCCAATACCTCTGCGGTGCAAGCGATGATCGGCGCACCCTGATTGACCGAGGCGTCGCCGGTCAGCATGCCGACGTTGGCCGCCCCGAACACGTCGCAGAGGGCAAAGAACTTCTCGCTGACAAGTGCCTTGATCGGCGCGGTGTAGTAGCTACGCCGTCCCGCTGCCAGCGCCGCGTAGAGCGCGCCGGTGGCCACCAGCGACTTGCCCGAGCCGGTCGGCGTCGCAAGGACCACGTTCGCGCCGCTGACCAGTTCGATCAGGGCTTCCTCCTGCGCCGGGTACAGCACCGTGCCGCTCGCCTCGGCCCATGCAGCGAAGGAGGCGAACAGCTCGTCGGCATCGCCGCCCTTCGCGCGCAGGGCAGACAGGTCGCTCGGGTCGGCGAGCAGAGGAGGAGCAATGCCGGTCATCGTGAGGAACAGCCTGCCCGATCGGAATTCTCGCCGTCGCGCTGCCCATGGTCGAGCGGTGACGATCACCTACGACGAGCCCCTAGTGGTCTGGGGCGCCAGGCCGACAACCTGAGTCCTGCGGCACTCCGCGATCATGGCGCCGGCGCGACACTTGATCCCGGCGGCGAAGCATCAACGAGTGTCGTGAGCCGTTGATTCACTTGCAGTAGTTGCCGATTGAAGTCCAGGCTGTCCCGTCGAGGGTCGCCGCTGGCGTCACACCCGCCACATCAGCATCGCGGTGGCAGACACGATGGCTTTCCAAATGTGATATCGCATGCGCTATCACAATCCCGATCACCATGGACCTCTGGAGCGGTTACCCATGTGATAGTGACTCAGGACATTAGCGCGCGTCTTGTAGCGCCGTGGAAAGCACCATGTGGATTTCGTTCAGCTGGCTTTGATCGAGCTTGACCACACGTCCGGTCCAGGCCGAAAATGCCGGTATCCCTTGGAAGATCATCATCCATAGGCCGTCGATTGCGACTGCCTGATTGCGGCGCGCGAGTTCGAGAAGCGGTGTGCGAAGTGGGTTGAAGACTGCGTCGAGGAACCATTTGCCTCGCAAGTCGAGATGGGCGATGCGAGCAAGGTCGAATGGCGCCGGATCGTTGTCGGCCATGCCGGCCGACGTCATATTCACCACGGTATCCGCTCGCTCGATGTATTCCGCAACGTCGGAGTAGGTTCGCATCTCGAACGATGAAAGCTGTAGCGCCTGCTGTCTCAGCGCAATTGTCTTCAGATCCGCAGGTTCGCGATAGAAGACTGTGATGGCGGCATAGCCCAACTGGGTCAATGCATAGATGGCGGCACGAGCGGCACCACCGCTGCCCAGTACGACGGCGCGTCGATCAGCTTCGACGCGGCGAGGATGCCCGTGTTGAATCAAGCCGTCGGCGATGCCGATCCAATCGGTATTGGTGCCGATTGACCGGCCAGCGTCGTCGATGATCACTGTGTTGACCGCCCCAACCGAAGTAGCGACGGTGTCGACGGTGTCGAGGGACGCGCCGACAGCTTCCTTATGGGGCAGCGTTACGTTGTAACCCGCAAACCGGAGAGTGACCATCGCAGTCGCTGCCGCATCGACGCGTTCAGGCGGGATGCTGAGTTTGACGTAGCGGAATTCCTGGCTCGTCCGGGCGGCGAGATACTCGTGTAGCACCGGAGCGACGCTGTGGCCAACCGGATCGCCTATGAGTGCGGCAACCTTCATGACGATCGTGACCTATTGCCATCAGGCACGTGGTAGGTGGAGTGTATGTCCCAATCCGCGAGCTGGCCGGAGAAGTTGAACATGCACTCGCCGAATACGATTCCGCAATTGGCATGCAGAGTGAGCTTGGCTTCCGCGGCATGAGATTTCGGGG
>DATFCF010000255.1:0-3752 GCA_035253445.1 Mycobacterium sp. | reverse complement strand
TCCGCATCTACGTCGCAGAGAAACTGTCCCGCCTGGAACGATTTGACCGCACCATCTACCTCTTCGACGTCGAACTAGACCATGAGCGCAACCGGCGCCAACGCAAGAACTGTCAACACGTAGAGATCACCGCCCGCGGTCGCGGGCCGGTCGTGCGCGGCGAGGCGTGCGCGGACAGCTTCTACGCCGCCCTCGAGGGCGCGGTCTGCAAGCTCGAGAACCGGCTGCGGCGCAGCAAGGACCGCCGCAAGATCCATTACGGCGACAAGACACCCGTATCGCTGCATCAGGCCACCGCCGCAGCTCCGCTGCTCGACGCGGCCGGGCCCGGCGGCAACGAAGGTGCGGCCGACGCCTCAGGTCGTCATGCCCTCGACGAGCATGAGCCCGGGCGCATCGTGCGCACCAAAGAACATCCGGCCAAGCCGATGACCGTCGACGACGCGCTCTACGAGATGGAGCTCGTCGGCCACGACTTCTTTCTGTTCCACGACAAGGAGAGTGATAAGCCCTGTGTCGTGTACCGCAGGCACGCCTACGACTACGGACTGATTCGGCTCGCCTAGACGCATTCCAGCGCCATCGACCAGCTATTTCGACGGGTCACCTACCATGGACCTCGTCTGATACGTGACGAGATCCATCAACCCACAGGGGATAAAGCGTGCTGTCGAAGTTGCTCCGTCTCGGTGAAGGCCGCATGGTCAAGCGCCTCAAGGGGGTGGCTGACTATGTCAACACCCTGTCCGACGACGTCGAGAAGCTCTCCGACGCCGAACTGCGGGCCAAGACCGACGAGTTCAAGAAGCGGGTAGCCGACAAAGAGGACCTCGACGACTTGCTGCCCGAGGCCTTCGCGGTAGCCCGCGAGGCCGCCTGGCGGGTGCTGGACCAGCGTCATTTCGACGTCCAGGTGATGGGCGGCGCCGCACTGCACTTCGGCAACGTCGCCGAGATGAAGACCGGTGAGGGTAAGACGCTGACCGCGGTCCTGCCGTCCTACCTGAACGCGTTGTCCGGCAACGGCGTGCACGTCGTCACGGTCAACGACTACCTGGCAAAACGCGACGCCGAGTGGATGGGTCGCGTGCACCGCTTCCTCGGGCTCAACGTCGGCGTGATCCTGTCCGGGCTCAGCCCCGAAGAACGCAGGGCGGCGTATCACGCCGATATCACCTACGGCACCAACAACGAGTTCGGCTTCGACTACCTGCGCGACAACATGGCGCACTCGCTGGACGACCTGGTGCAACGCGGCCACAACTTCGCCGTCGTCGACGAGGTTGACTCCATCCTCATCGACGAGGCCCGCACCCCGCTGATCATCTCCGGGCCTGCCGACGGCGCGTCGAACTGGTACGCCGAGTTCGCCCGGCTGGCGCCGCTGATGGAGAAGGACGTCCACTACGAGGTCGACCTGCGCAAGCGATCGATCGGCGTGCACGAGGTCGGCGTCGAGTTCGTCGAGGACCAGCTGGGCATCGACAACCTGTACGAGGCCGCCAATTCGCCGCTGGTCAGCTACCTCAATAACGCGATCAAGGCCAAGGAGCTGTTCCAGCGCGATAAGGACTACATCGTCCGTAACGGCGAGGTGCTCATTGTCGACGAGTTCACCGGCCGCGTCCTGATCGGCCGCCGCTACAACGAGGGCATGCACCAGGCCATCGAGGCCAAGGAGCACGTCGAGATCAAGGCCGAGAACCAGACGCTGGCCACCATTACGCTGCAGAACTACTTCCGGCTCTACGACAAGCTCTCCGGCATGACCGGCACCGCCCAGACCGAGGCCGCCGAGCTGCACGAGATCTACAAGCTGGGCGTGGTGAGCATCCCCACCAACAGGGAGATGGTGCGCGCCGACCAGTCCGACCTGATCTACAAGACCGAAGAGGCCAAGTACATCGCGGTCGTCGACGACGTCTCCGAACGCTACGAGAAGGGCCAGCCGGTCCTGATCGGCACCACCAGCGTCGAGCGCTCCGAGTACCTGTCCCGTCAGTTCCAGAAGCGCCGCATCCCGCACAACGTGCTCAACGCGAAGTACCACGAGCAGGAGGCCGGCATCATCGCCGAGGCCGGGCGCCTCGGCGCCATCACGGTCGCCACCAACATGGCCGGCCGCGGCACCGACATCGTGCTCGGCGGCAACGTCGACTTCCTGGCCGACAAGCGGCTGCGGGAGCAGGGCCTCGACCCGGTCGAGACCCCCGACGAATACGAGGAGGCCTGGCACCAGGTACTGCCGCAGGTCAAGGCCGAAGCGGCCGAGGAGGCCGGGGACGTCATCGCCGTCGGCGGACTTTATGTCCTTGGCACCGAGCGCCACGAGTCGCGGCGCATCGACAACCAGCTGCGCGGCCGGTCCGGCCGTCAGGGCGATCCCGGCGAGTCGCGGTTCTACCTGTCGCTCGCCGACGAGCTGATGCGGCGGTTCAACGGCGCGACGCTGGAGTCGCTGCTGACCCGGCTCAACCTGCCCGACGACGTGCCGATCGAGGCCAAGATGGTGACCCGCGCGATCAAGAGCGCGCAGACCCAGGTCGAGCAGCAGAACTTCGAGGCCCGCAAGTACGTCCTCAAGTACGACGAGGTGATGAACCAGCAGCGCAAGGTCATCTACGCCGAGCGCCGCCGCATCCTCGAGGGCGAGAACCTTGCCGACCAGGCACACACGATGCTCGTCGACGTCGTCACCGCCTACGTCGACGGCGCCACCGCCGAGGGCTATTCCGAGGATTGGGATCTGGAAACCCTGTGGACCGCGCTGAAGCAGCTATACCCGGTCGGCATCGATCACCACGACCTGATCGACTCCGACGCGGTCGGCGAGCCCGGCGAGCTGACCCGCGACGAGTTGCTCGATGCGCTGATCGCCGACGCCGAGCGCGCCTACGCCGACCGTGAGAAGCAGCTCGAGGAGATCGCCGGCGAGGGCGCGATGCGCCAGCTGGAGCGCAACGTGTTGCTCAACGTCATCGACCGCAAATGGCGCGAGCATCTCTACGAGATGGACTATCTCAAGGAGGGCATCGGGCTGCGGTCCTTCGCTCAGCGCGACCCCGTGGTCGAGTACCAGCGCGAGGGCTACGACATGTTCGTCGCCATGCTCGAGGGCGTGAAGGAAGAGTCGGTGGGCTTCCTGTTCAACGTCACGGTGGAGGCTGCACCCGCTCCCGCGGTGGCACCCATCGCCGCGCCCACCGGGCTGGCCGAATTCGCTGCGGCGGCCGCAGCCAAGGCGCAAGACGGTGGCCAGGGCGCCGTGGCGACCAAGGAGCGACCGACTCCTGCACCGTTGCGCGCCAAGGGAATTGACGACGAAGCGCCGCCGCTGACGTACACCGGTCCGTCCGAGGACGGCTCGGCGCAGGTACAACGTTCGGGCGGTGGCGGCGGCAGGCATGCCGCGCCGGCTGGCGGCGGCACTCGGCGCGAGCGGCGCGAAGCCGCGCGCCGGCAGGCCAAGTCCACCAAGGGCCGCCGCGGCTGATTCAGCCGATCTGCAACGCGACGATCCGCCATCGGTCGCGGTGCCGTTCGACGCGCGCGGCGATGGCGTGGACACGGTGTCCGCGCGTGTAACTGCCGAACACCTCGGCGGATTCGTCGTCGACCATCCGCAACCGCACCCGGCGCAGTGTCGCCGTCGCGGTGTGCGTCGTCCGGGCCAGGGTGACCACCGCGTCGATCAGGACGGGCGCCACCAGTGGCCGCAACTGTGCGACGGGACGTCGCCGGTCGATGACTTC
>DATFCF010000254.1:0-3598 GCA_035253445.1 Mycobacterium sp. | reverse complement strand
TTGGGGTGGGCTCGTATTGAACGGCAGCGGCAGACCCACGCACTGCGGGCCGCCGGTCGCAGCGACCTTGGGCAGGTTCGTCGGATACCGATAACGTTCGGCGCCCCACGTGAGGCTCGCCGAGATGTTGATGCTCGGTTCCGACAACGGCGGACCGTGCGCTATCCGTGCGAGCCCGCCCAAGCTGCAGGTGAGCGCCTCGTGGTACTCGTTGGTCAGATCGGTGGTCGGCACCAGCAGATGCAGCACATTCGCAAGCGGTTTGCGGTTCGTCGACAACACGTCGTTGCCGATGTCGGCCAACCCAATCGCGCTGATCAGCAACGCATCCAGGTTGTGCTGCTCGTCAACAATGGTCTGGCTGATCCGGGTCGCGTTAGCTACGGTCTTCACCAGGTGCGGTGCCGCGTCGGCATAGGCGTTGGACACCGCTGGTAAGACCGCGAGGTCATGACTCAATGCGGGAAGGCTCGGCTCCAGCTGGGCCAGAAATGAATCCAAGTCGCTCAGCGATTGGCCGAGCTGTGCGCCCCGCCCACTGAACGCCTTCGCTAACGCGCCCAGTGTCTCGTTGAGCTTCGGCGGGTCGATCTGGGCCAGCACAGACACCAGTTGCTGAAACACCGTGTTGATTTCGACCATGACGTGCTCGCCCTGCAGCGTCTCGCCACCGTGTAGCCGCGCCGCCGAGGGAAGCTCGGCGGGATTTGGCACCAGATCGACGGACTTCGCGCCGAACACAGTCGATGATGTGATGGCGGCGACTACGTTGGCGGGAATGAATCGCAACTGCGACGGGTACATCGCCAAGTGAATGGCCGCTTGGCCGTTAGGCAGCGATTCGATCGAGGCGACCTTGCCCACCTGCACGCCGCGCAGCTTGACCTTGGCGTCCAGGTTCATGACCAGGCCGGCGCGTTGCGAGATCACGGTCACCGGCACGGTGGAAGTGAAGCTGCCCTGAAATAGGGCTACCGCCACGGCGAAAATTGCGCAAATGACGACGACGGTGATCAAACCGAACAGCGGTTGCACATAGTCGCGGGGCCCGACCCGACGGGTTGGCCGCCCGACATCGGCGCCGGAAGGCGGGCCCGCGGCTGAGCCGCGACCCACTGGCGTGTTGTGTGTCACTGCCGTCCCACTCCTCTGCTATCCGGACAGGTTGAAGTTGCCGTTGCTACCGTAAATAGACAGCGAGACCAGCAGCGTCACGGACACCACGACGATGAGCGAGGTCCGCACCGCGTTTCCCGTCGCGATGCCGACGCCGGATGGTCCGCCGGTCGCGAAATAGCCGTAGTACGTATGGATCAGCAAGATGGTGAGCGCCATGAGGACGGCCTGCAGGAACGACCACAACAAATCGATCGGGTTCAGAAACGTGTCGAAGTAGTGGTGGTACAAACCGCTCGACTGCCCGAACAAAAACGTCGTGGTGAACTGGCTGGCGACGAACGACAGGATGACGGCGATGCTGTACAACGGCGTGATCGCAAGCATTCCGGCGATGATCCTGGTGCTCACCAAATACGAAATCGGGCGAATGGCCATGCTTTCCAGCGCGTCGATCTCTTCGTTGATCCGCATGGCACCCAGCTGAGCGGTAACTCCGGCACCGAAGGTCGCCGCCAGACCGATGCCGGCGACCACCGGTGCGGAGATACGCACATTGATGAACGCGGCCAGAAAGCCGGTCAGCGCCTCGATGCCGATATTGCCCAGCGAACTGTATCCCTGGACGGCGAGCGTGCCGCCCGCGGCCAGCGTCAGAAAGCCGACGATCACGACGGTTCCGCCAATCATCGCCAAAGTGCCAGCACCCATGCTGATTTCGGCGATCAGTCGAATGACTTCGCGCCGGTAATGCACCGCCGCGAACGGTGCACCGGCGAGCGCTCTCCCGTAGAAAATGGTGTGATCGCCGATTCGACCGAAGGTGCCGACGGGCCGCTCGAGTTGGCGAAAAAGCCTCGGATAGGCGGCTCGCAGCGTCATCGCGTCTCCCCCGTCACTTCGCCGTCATCTTGATGCCGATCGCGGTGACTACCACGTTGACGACGAACAGCGACATGAAAGCATAGACCACGGTTTCGTTCACGGCGTTGCCGACTGCCTTGGCCCCCCCGCCGCTGATAATCAGGCCGCGATAGCAGGCGACCAATCCGGCGATAAGGCCGAAAAGCAATGCCTTGACACAGGAAATGATCACCTCGGGCACCCCGGTGAGCAAGGTGATCCCCGCGGCGAACGCGCCGGGATTGACGTCTTGCACGAACACCGAGAAGACGTAGCCGCCCAGAATGCCGATGATGCAGACCAGGCTGTTGAGCAGCATCGCCACCAGCCCTGAAGCCAGCATGCGAGGCGTGACCAGGCGCTGCACCGGGTTGATTCCCAGCACTTCCATTGCGTCGATTTCTTCGCGAATCGTTCGCGATCCCAGGTCCGCGCACATTGCCGTGGCACCTGCGCCCGCCACGATCAGAACCGTCACCAGCGGGCCGACCTGGGTGACCGCACCGAACGCGGCGCCCGCACCGGACAGGTCGGCGGCTCCCAGTTCGCGCAGGAGAATGTTGAGCGTGAAGCTGACCAGGACGGTAAACGGTATGGCTACCAACAATGTGGGGGCTAGCGAGACTCGCGCGACAAACCATGACTGTTCCAAGAACTCGCGCATTTGGAACGGCCGGCGGAACGCGAACTTGATTGCGTCCGCTGACATCGCGAACAAGCCCCCGATCGCCTGCATGGGCCCCGCGGGGCTCCATTTCAGTTTCAACGACGGCAGTCCCGGTGACCAGCGGTCGTCGCTCCTATCCGCCACGGATCGCGGCTCCTTCCCGTGCCACCAGACCGGTAGTCTGCAAAGTATGCTGACCAGGGCGCGATCCGATAGCGAAATGCGTAGCGGGCAGCCACATTTCCGCGTCGATCCCCGGGGCGACAACCGCTAGGATCTTCACGCGGGTCCTCCATTCTGTTGCGTGAGTTGGCGCTTTAAAACAAGGCCCTCCTCGTCGTGCAGCGTCCGGCGATTATTACTCATGTCGCGTCCGTGTGGAGCGAAAACCACGTAACCGTTACCGGACAGCCGCTGGACATGGCACGCAATCGGAGCTGTTGATTCACAATGCAAGCGACTGCCGGCTGAACATCTTCACTCACCTCCGGTCCCTAGGTGACGGCGCCGGCCATCTTAAGTTCGATGATGCGGTCCCAGTCGAGTCCGATTTCCATCAAGATCTCGTCGGTCTGCTCGGCGAATCCGGGGGCCGGTCTGGCATGCGGCGCGGTGACATCGAACTGAACCGGGTTGGCGACCAACCGGAGTTCGCCTGCGCGCGCCATATTCATTGGCCCGAATCTGCGTGTCGTCTGACACGCAGGGCGTCCAGCACGGGCGCCCAAGGTCCCCGCGAGCGTCGCAAAGCGTTCGCTCCACTCGGCAAGCGTGCGGGTTGCTATGACTTTGGTCAAGATCTCCACCGCATCGGCTGTATTGGCGGCAATCTTGTCGGTGGTACCGAAGCGGGGATCGTCGGCCAGCTCCGGCCGGTCGATGTGCCGGCACACATCGGCCCAGAACTTGGTG
>DATFCF010000253.1:0-7041 GCA_035253445.1 Mycobacterium sp. | reverse complement strand
TCTCCCGGGTGTCGTAGGCCGCATGCTGGGCGAAGGCACCGAGGCGCGCTCGGGTGCGAGCGTCCAACTCATACACCCCTACAGCGATGCGTCAATGGCACCACCGGCCGCATCGAGAACAGCCCGCACCTCCATCGCTTGCCCGCCGCTCCGGAGGGCTCGGCCACAAGCGCGGGGAGGGTCGAGTCCTCCCGGAAGGCGGTGCCAGATCCGGCCGTCGCCGGCGCCCGTGATATGGGCGAAGCGCCGGCAGCCGCGCTCGTTGTCGGGACATAGGTAGGAAACGATGAAACGGCTCGGCCCGGAGATCGGGTCCGGCGCTGGTCACCTCCAGCGTGCGATGGCGAGCACCACGGAGTAGTGGCCCGCGGCCAGCACCGGCTCTGGTACCGGGGTCAGTAGAAGGTTCCATGGCCGGAGCGTGCGCCTTTGATGTTGACGAGAATGTTGCGGCCAGCTCCTCCAACGTTGCGCGTCCGACGGCGTGGGGTGGCCGCGACGTTGCCGCCGACCTCGGCCGGCTTGGGGACGAGGCCGGGGGTCGCCGGGGTGGAGCGGCCCGTTCCCCCCTGGACTCCGGCGTAACGCAGGAGGTGGCGCCGAAGGTGCTGGTCAGGGCGTTGTTCCGCCAATGGTGCAGTGACGAAACCCATGGCCCAACGTTGGCAGGCCCGGTGAGTGTCCCCTGGAGTGGTGGGATTTCGAGGGCGTAGCCGGGCACCCTGGTGCCAACGGAGCTCTTCTCGGCCCTTGACGGGGCTCTGAGAGGGCGGTTCTCGGAGGGTCCACCACCAAAGGGGGCCATCGCGGGATCTTCAGCGCGTTCCTAGCGGGGATCACGAAGGAGAAAGACCACGATGGCCCTTGACCAGTCTGCCCTGACCGAACTGCTCGACGCCCTGCGCTCGGGCGGCGACATGGACTTCATGCGCGAGGCCATGCAGCTCGTGCTGCAGGCCCTCATCGACCTGGAGGCCACCGAGAGGATCGGCGCCGGGCGCTATGAGCGCAGCGACAACCGCACGACCCACCGCAACGGCAGCCGGGCCCGGCTTCTGTCGACCAAGGCCGGCGACGTCGAGCTGGCCATCCCCAAGCTGCGCCACGGCAGCTTCTTCCCCGCCCTCCTCGAGCCCCGGCGACGGATCGACCGGGCCCTGTGGGCGGTGATCATGGAGGCCTTCGTCCACGGGGTGAGCACCCGCAAGGTCGACGACCTGGTGGCCGCCCTGGGCATCGACGCCGGGGTGTCCAGGAGCCAGGTGTCCCGCATCTGCGCCGAGCTCGACGCGGCGGTGGCGGAGTTCCGGGAGCGGCGCCTGGACCACGTCGGCTTTCCCTGCGTGTTCCTCGACGCCACCTACGTCAAGGCCCACGACGGGGCCAGCGTGGTGTCCAAGGCCATCGTGGTGGCCACCGGGGTCAGCGCCGACGGCAACCGGGAGGTGCTGGGCCTGGCCGTGGGCGACAGCGAGGACCGGAGCTTCTGGACCACGTTCCTGCGCTCGCTGCGCTCCCGGGGCCTTGCCGGCGTCCGTCTCGTCATCTCCGACGCCCACCAGGGCCTGCGCGCCTCCATCGACGCGGTGATGCTCGGCGCCGCCTGGCAACGGTGCCGGGTTCTTCATGAGGAATGTCCTGTCCCGGGTACCCAAGGGCTCCCAGGAGATGGTGGCCGCCGCCATCCGCACCGTCTTCGCCCAGCCCGACGCCGCCGCGGTGGGCGACCAGCTCGACTCCATCGCCGGCAAGCTGGGCCGCCAGTCCCGGCGGCGGAGGCCATGCTGCGGGAGGCAGCGGTCGACATCTGCGCCTTCGCCGCCTTCCCGACCGCCCTGGAAGAAGGTGTGGATCACCAATCCGTTGGAACGGGTGAACAAGGTGATCAAGCGCCGGACCAACGTGGTGGGCATCTTCCCCAACGAAGCGGCGGTGCTGCGACTGGCGGGATCGATCCTGCTCGAGGTCCACGACGAGTGGCAGGTGACCGAACGCCGCTACCTCTCCGAGGCCTCGATGGCGAAGCTCTACGAGAGCGACAACGATGGAGCCGACACGAAGGAGGTGGGAACCAAGACCAAGGAGCTGCTCGCCGGCTGACGAGCAGCCGCATCGACGCTGAAGATCACGCCGGTGCTCTCATTTCCCACCACTCCAAGGGGCACGGCCCTGCTGGCTTGCATCCAAGGAATGAAAACGCGGCTATGCACTGACGCTCGATCCGCCCGTCCTTCTACGCTCACCGCACGAAAACAGGAATGCGAGCTCGAAGCCAATTCACAGCAAATATGAACTGCAACCTGCGAACGGTCACTGCAGGCGGCGGGTCGTCGCGAGCAGCTACAGGTCTTCGGTCGCGTCTAGGTGACCCGCTGTAGCACGTTCGTTCTCCAAGTCGCGCACGGGGCGCGCTCTAGCGCGCGTCACCGCATCAAGCACGTCGTCGACCCTGGGGTCGCGTTCTCGGAGACGTGCGACGTCCCCAAGTAGTTCTTCGACGACTTCGGCCGCCGTCATGCGATGAAGGACACCGAGGGTCTGAAAGACGTCGTAGTCCTCGCCGGAAAGCGTAAGTGACAGCTCAATCAAGGCGTCAACGGGCAAGCCCTGCCCGATCCGAGCATCCTCCGTAAGCGATTCTACGGGAACACCGAGTACCCCGGCGAGCTTTTCGATCGAACCTAGGCGAAGGTCTTTGCTCTCGCCGCGCCAAAACTTCAGGAAGCCGCTGGGCGCAAGGGCGGCCTCCTTTGCCAAGGCGGTGGGCGTACTTATACCGCGCAGTTCCATCGCTCGCCGGATGCGCTCGCGTAGCCTGTCCGCTGAATCGCGATCTCGCGCCAAGTCGCGCCTTTGCTGTTGACGTCGCGGATCCAGTGTGGCAAATTACACCTATGGGATTCAAGTCGCGTGATCAGTTGTCGCGACGCGATCCGATGGCCCAGAGCGCACGATGATCGCGCGACCCGCCGGCCGGACGAGTCCTGACGCTCGACTTGTCATGGTCGCGGCTTGCGTCCGCAGCTGTGTCGAGGGACCGGTCGACGTTGACCTGATCGCGCGCTCTCTCGGCGTGACAGCACGTCGCCGGCTCTTGCCTCGCCCGCTCGATGGGCTCACTATCGACAAAGAGACGGTGGCAGTGGACCGTCGTTTGACAGAGCCCCGCCGCCGATTCGTTCTCGCCCACGAGCTAGCACACGTCTTAGTCCGGCGCGGGCAGTGTACTTGGGTCAACCATGCAGCTGAGGAGAGATTTGCCGACGGATTCAGTCGCGAACTTCTCGTCCCCTTCGCAGAGCTGCGGAGGTGGGTCGGCGCCACGTATTCCGACGTATGTCAACGCTACGGCGTCGACTCACCAGTCGCACTCCTCCAGCTCGCTGCGGTGGGCCAAGCGCCGCCCATCATGCGACACCGGAATAGGGTCCTCTGCGTGAGGTGCGGGGATCGAGCACCGAGAGATGGTTGTCACTGCCTACGCTTCCGGCAGCGTTCGATCCTTCCACTACCGGAGATTGACTAGCGCTTTTGAAGGGGCGGACCGCCGGCATCGCGACGTCGCCGTCGGACGGCGGCGAGAATGGCCCGCTCGACCGAGCGCCGCGTATCCGCGGGGGCGTATGCGGCGTCCGACAGCGCGTCACCATCCTCCACGTCCAAGTGCCAACGCTCAGATAGGGAATCAAATACGGCTTGCTGGTACCGAGACGTGCGCTCGCCAGGAACATACTGGCTCGGCGCCTGAAATCGATCCTCGGCTGCGGCTCGCACTATGGGCGCTAGTCCCTCCTCGGCCGGGTGGACGTAGACCATGACCCGCCACAGCCGCCCATGGGCCTCGTTCAGTGCGCTTAGGCGCTGGCTGTGATTGCCGTCCCACTCGTGCAGCTTCACAATTTCACCTCGGCCGGTGCGGACTCGGACATCGGCATCCTTGCTCATCATCCGTTGCGCTGGGATGTGTACAAGCACGCGGCCCCGGCGGACTCCTGCGAGATCGGCCAGCTGGTCTTCGAGCTCACGACGTTCATCCGGCGTCTGGTAGACGGACGCCAAGCGGGCCACGGCGTCGGGGATGTCGTCCCAGGTCACCAGATATGCAATCTTGTACAGGTCCCTTTGCTGCACTCCTTTCGCCAGGCGAGACGCCAGCGAGCGATCCCCGATCGATTGCGGGTCGGCCATCAGCCCAATCGCTGACTCAACCTCCGGGTGTGCCAACCCGGCGAGCAGCAACTCATCTGACACCCAGAGGAAATTCGCATCCAGCCGGGGTGGGGTGGGCAGCCCCATGGCGAGGCCCGCCTCCTGAACCGCTCGGCCAATCATGACGGATGCCGCATTCTTGGCGTGGTGAAAGTACACTCGCTCTGCGAGCTCGTAACGGTAAGTCAGCAACTTGACGACCTCAGACTCCACATCCGGCCTCGGCATTCCCCTCTTGTTCAGGTTCAGCACGAGCCTGCTGTGATCGACCGGCAAGCCTTCGTCCTGGCTCGTTACTGAGAGGTAGTCCAAAAAGCGATCGCCAAGTGCGGAGGGCAGTCCACAGGCTAGGAGATCGCGTTGGACATAATCCAGCAGATCTGCGCACACGGTATTGCCTACGACGTCCCCCACGAACGGAAACTCCAACTCGGCGAACTGCGAGTCCGTCTTGGCATTTAGCACCGCACACAGCTGCAGGAAGTCGTCTCCCCCCATGGAACGCTTCAGGATGCGTCCGATTTCGCTATTGATAAGAAGGCGACGGATCCTCGGCTGATTTAGATCATGTCGGCGTAGAAGCTGCAACTCGTCTTCAAGAGTGTGCCCGAACGGCACGTGGGTTAAGTCGTGCAGAAGCGCCCCCAACCGCGCAAATCGCAGCGCGCGGTCACTTACCGGATACGGATCTCGCGGGTTGGCTTGAACAGCGCGCAGCATCCGTTCTGCTTGGTGGAGTGTGCCCAGCGAATGTTCGAATCTTGTGTGGAGTGCGCCGCGATAGACAACGTAGCTGGTTCCCAACTGCTTTATGCCAGCGAGCCGTTGGAATTCGCGTGTGCGGACGATATCGATCTCCGGGCCGAATAGAAGCACCGACCCGCTCACAGGAAGTGTGAACGTCTTCACGGTGTCGTACCGCTTGCCGAGTTCGATGTAGGGGTTACGACGGACAATCATGGTCGGCTCACTTCCACTGCTCCCCACTCTGAGCGTCGCGACAGGTCGGGTAAAAGAGCGGGCGACTGGTACGCTAGCCCATCGTTGCTTAGGCCCTTGCCTCGAGAAGGCGACTCATCGTCTCGATCGCTCGACCGAGGTCTCGTTCAATGACTCCGCCGGACCGATGGATGAAGTACTCCACCTGTAAGTTCACGAGACAGCCTTCATTGTCAGAACTCTGCCTGAAGTCGCTTCGCCAGCCGACGATAGGAAGGCCTTTCGCCGATGCCCAACCGATTTCCGACGCAGTTCCGGAGTCGACATCAGCGCCGTCTAGGACAGCTAGGACGCCTGCACTGGAGCCGATCAGCTCCTCATTCGCCAATCCCACCTGATGGTTTGCCTCACGCAATGCCGCTCGTCGCTCACCAGGATCTGCCACCGAAAGAGCACGAGTGATGGGCTCACCTGCCGCCCAGGGGTCGCACGGCATCAAACCTGCAGCATGAAGCGATGGTAGCAAGACATCGCTATAGAAGAGTCGGGTCGCTTCAGTGAAGCCGAGTGGGCTTGCTACGTAGACGCGTGCACTCACTGCGCGGCCCCTTCCCGTATCTGCCGCCCAAAGATGTAGCCGATGACTGTTCCAAGAAGCGGCAGCAAGGGTGTAACAACGAATAGTTGCGCGAGGTCCTTGAGGTCGGAACTCCATTGACCTCGCATCTCCTGCCACGATCTCAAGCCGTCGACGTCCGCGTTGGGACCAAGCGCTTTCCGAACCTCACCAAGCCTCGGAAAGGTCAGCCAGCCGTAGAGAACCAGACACACCAAGCTCAGCGCCACCAGCGCCGCGAGCAGCTGGAAGAGGTACAGCCCAATTTCCGGAAGGGTCTTGGTCGGCTTCGCCCGTCCCGTCGGCGTCTCGTCCCGTTCGATCTGCTCGAGCGTCACACGCTCGCGGCCGCCGACAGGGCGCTGGTTCGCCGAGGTCACGGTGCGCCGTCTGGCCTTGGTGAGAGGAGGGGCTCGAACACCACTTCCTTCTCACGACCTGTTTCGGGATGCTGCACCAACACGACGTTGCCAGCGCGACGCTGATCCTCCAAGTACTTCAGTAGTGCTAGGGCTCGGCGCACCACCTGCGTCTTGGGAACACCCTGTTGTTCGGCCAGCGACGTGACCACTGCGTCCAGTTCGTCATTCATCTCAACCGTGAATTTGGGCACTCGGCTCCTCCTTGCGGTAACGGTGATCTACCGGTAGAATAACGGCAAACGTCCGTTACAGCAAGGGGTGTCCAAGGTGGAGAAGGATGTTGAGATCGAACGAAAGTTTGTCGTGGCCGACCGGACGGTCCTCGAGGGCTCGGAAGGGTGTGGCCTGATCCAGGGCTACCTACAGACCAGCACGGAGCGCACGATCCGTGTGCGGATCGATCGCAACGAGGTTGCGGTGCTCACTGTCAAGGGTCCCCGCGTCGGCGCGACGCGGTACGAGGCCGAGTGCTCTCTGCCGGTCGGCATTGCCGAGCAGATCCTCGCAGAGTGCCGTCAGCCGTTGATCATCAAGACCCGCTATCCCGTTGTCGCCGGCGGACGGATGTGGGTCATCGACGAGTTTCACGACGCCAACGAGGGACTCCTCCTTGCAGAGATCGAACTCGCTTCCGAATCTGAGGACGTCATCGTGCCTGAGTGGTGCGGCAGTGAGGTCACTACCGACGAGCGGTACTACAACGAGAACCTGGTTGCACATCCCTACCGCTCCTGGGAACACGGTAGCTAGCTTGGCCGCAGACGAAGCTTGGTTATTCGTGCCGCTGTCGTGTGGCCCCCGGCGGCAGGTGTGCTGCGCCATGCGGGTAGGGGTGCGCTTTAAGCCGACCGGAAG
>DATFCF010000252.1:0-7847 GCA_035253445.1 Mycobacterium sp. | reverse complement strand
GCCCACCGGCTGATGGAGGACGGTTTTACGAACTTCACGATCCTGGAAAAGGCTGCAGACATTGGCGGCGTTTGGCGTGACAACACCTATCCGGGAGCGGCCTGCGACGTGCCGTCAGCGTTGTACTCACTCTCGTACAAGCCCAATCCTCGTTGGTCACGGCGATATGCCGAGCAACCCGAGATACTCGAGTACCTCCAACAACTCGTGGAGAGTGGCGGACTGGCCGCGCATCTGCGTACCCAGACCGAAGTTGTCGCAATGACCTTCGATGACCAGCTAGGGCGTTGGACCCTGGTTACGAACTCGAACGAGACAATAACCTGCGATGTCGTCGTCTCGGCCGTGGGTCAGCTCTCCTTGCCCCACGTACCCGTTATTGCCGACGCAGACACCTTCCAGGGGCCGCGCTTTCATTCGGCGCGTTGGGACCGATCGGTTTCGCTTCGCGGCAAGCAAGTAGCCGTCATCGGCACAGGAGCTAGTGCCATCCAATTCGTGCCACACATCGCCCAGGAGGCGGAGCATGTCACGCTATATCAGCGCACGGCTCCGTGGATCTTGCCGAAGTGGGACAGCAGGTATGGAGTCCTTCACCACAGGGTGAGCGAATTATTGCCGATGGCGCAGCGCCTCGAGCGTTTCGCGGTATGGCTACTTTTCGAGTTGCTCGCTGTGACGCTAGTCGACGCGAAGCCCCTCTCACGCGTCCTCGGTGCGATCGCGCGCCGCCACCTACATCGGCAGGTTGGCAGCCCATCTTTGCGCGAGCAATTGACGCCTTCCGACGCGCCAGGGTGCAAGCGAGTGCTGTTCTCGAATGATTACTATCCAGCAATCGCGAGTGATCGCGTGTCGTTGGTGCCGAAGGCTATCGCAGAGCTCTGCGACAAGGGTGTCAAGACCGTGGATGGAGAGTTTCGTCCTGCAGATGTCGTGATCTACGGAACCGGTTTTCGCGCCACCGATTTTCTCGCCCCGATGTCCGTGCGCGGCTCTCGCGGAGTCTCCTTGGCCGAGGTGTGGAAGACCCAGGCATACGCATATCTGGGCATCACTGTCCCCATGTTCCCGAACCTGTTCCTGCTTTATGGTCCCAACACGAATGTGGGCTCGGGGTCGATCCTCTACATGATCGAGTCACAAGTCCGTCACATCACAACGCTCATCAAGGTCGTGGCTGCTCATCCGGGTCATGCGGTCGAGGTCAAGTCAGAGATCGCGCAACGTTACAACACGCGCTTGAGAAGGCGACTACGGAGGTCGGTGTGGGCGCTGTGTGCGAGCTGGTATCGAACCTCGAGTGGGGAAATCCCGACGAACTGGCCGGGGCCGACCTTGGTTTATCGACTTCTCACGCGGAAGCTGCGCAGCGGCGATTACGTCTTGAGAAAGGTCGGGCGTCTAAAGGTCGGAGGCCCCGCTGCACCGAGTCTGCCGGGTCCTGGGCCGGCCATGGGTGCGAGACGCGCACTTAACCCCTAGCCCAATAATGTCCAGATATTGACATCGAGTGCATGTTTGTAAAGACTGGTGGAGACGCCGTCAGAGCGGCCCAGCGTCCAGGAGGAACCATGACGAATCACCTTCTCGCACCTGCGCACCACGTGAAGGAGCGGTTGTCCTCTGTGATCATGGTCCCCGCGCCTCACGCCGTCGACGACAGATGGCGTCGATGGAGCCGGGACTGGCCGGTTCGTGAACTGGCACCGGCACCCGCGGGCAGTGGATTGAAAGCCGTCCGGGGGGATGCCGGACTGCCCTTCGTGGGTCACACGCTCGACTACATCCGATTCGGCTCGGATTTCAGTCGAGAGCGCTACGACCGTCTGGGTTCGGTGTCGTGGATGGGCGCGTTCGGCACCAAGATGGTGGTCATCGCCGGCCCTGACGCCACTCGAGAGGCGTTCACGAGCGAAGCGAAGGCATTCTCTCAGGATGGCTGGTCCTTCCTGATCGACGCCTTCTTCCATCGCGGTTTGATGCTCATGAGCTTCGACGAGCACTTGATGCACCGGCGCATCATGCAGGAGGCGTTTACGCGTCCGCGCCTGACCGGATACGTCGAACAGGTGACCCCATGCGTTCGCTCGGCACTGCCTGCGTGGCCGGTGGGCCCGTCGGTTCGAATCTACCCACTGTTGAAGGAACTCACCCTCGACATCGCTACCGACGTCTTCATGGGCGGCCGCGGCAAGGACGAGAGCGATGCTGTCAACAAGGCGTTCGTCGCTACGGTCCGGGCGGCGAGTTCCCTTGTGCGTGCTCCGCTTCCGGGAACCAGATTCCGCGCTGGTGTGCAAGGGCGGCGCGTCTTGGAGGACTACTTCTTCCGGCATCTGCCGGCCGCGCGAGCGGGTGAAACGGAGGATCTGTTCGCTGCTCTCTGTCAAGCCACGACCGAAGACGGGGAGCGGTTTTCCGACGAGGATGTGGTGAATCACATGATCTTCTTGATGATGGCGGCCCACGACACATCGACGATCACCACCACAGCGGTCACCTATTTCCTTGCCAAGTATCCGCAGTGGCAGGAGGCAGCGGCTGCGGAAGCCGCGGCCATCGGTGACGGGTTGCCGGACATCGATGCCCTGGAGAAGATGACGGTCATCGACCTCGTGATCAAGGAAGCGCTCAGACTGCTTGCACCTGTTCCGCTGGTGATGCGCAAGACGGTTCGAGATGTCGCCATCGACGGCTATCACATCCCCGCGAACACTTTGTGCGCCATAACGCCTGCCGTGAATCACTTCGATCGAACGATCTGGAGTGATCCGGAGCGGTTCGATCCCTCACGTTTCGACGAGCCTCGGCGCGAAGACCAACACCACCGATTCGCCTGGGTTCCGTTCGGAGGTGGAGCGCACAAGTGCATCGGCATGCAATTCGGGACGCTCGAGGTCAAAGCAATCCTGCACAGGATGCTGCGTTCGTTCACCTGGACGGTTCCGGAGAACTATCACGTCCGATGGGACAACACCTCCCTGCCCATTCCGGTGGACGGACTTCCGTTGGAGATGAAGCGCCGATGACCGTCGACCACAGGCCCTACCTCGAACCCACGGAGTTTATTGACTGGCAACAAGATTCGGTACGTGACTTTGTGTCATCGGCGATCCGTGGTGCCTGCGGCGACACCGAGAAGGCCATCGCCATCTTCACCGCGGTCCGTGACTCCATTTGGTACGACCCCTACACGGTGACCGACAACCCGCACGCGTATCGCGCCAGCACCGTCGCGACCGCAGAACGGGCCTACTGCGTCCCGAAGGCCGTGCTCTTGACTGCAGCGTGCCGAGCGGCGGGAATCCCGGCGCGGCTGGGGTTCGCCGACGTCCGAAACCACCTCCAGACCAAGACATTGCGCGAGCGGATGGGTGGTACCGACGTTTTCGTCTACCACGGCTACAGTCTCATGTTCCTCAACGGTGCGTGGGTAAAGGCCACCCCGGCGTTCAATCGCGAGCTGTGCGCACGTTTCGGTGTCTCGCCGATCGAATTCGACGGCCGTAGCGACGCGCTACTCCATGGTTTCACCGCTGACGGCACCCAGCACATGGAGTATCTGCGCGACCGGGGAGCCTACGACGATCTACCCCTAGCAGACATCCTGCAAGCACTGAGAACGCATTACGGCACATTCATCGATCAGCCGAACAGCCGTCCCGACCTCTTCGCCTGAAAGGGCACTACACGATGCAAAGCACAATGCAAAATGTTCCGCTCACGGTGTCGGCGATCGTCCAGCATGCGGCAGCCATACACGGTGACAGCGAGGTCGTCACTCCGACCGGAAATGGATATCGGAGAACGCCTTACCGCATTGTGCTGGCGCGAGTGGCTCGCCTTGCCAATGCGCTGCGCAGCCTTGGCATCACGGCAGACCAACGCGTTGCCACCTTCCAGTGGAGCAACCAGGAACATCTGGAGGCCTACTGTGCGATTCCCTCCATGGGCGCGGTCCTGCACACGCTCAACATTCGTTTGGCCCCAGAGCAACTGGCGTACATCGCCAATCACGCGAGCGATCAGATCGTCCTAGTCGACGCTTCGGTTGCCCCGTTGTTGGCGCGCGCGCTCCCAGGGATGGCGTCGGTGCACACCGTCATCGTCACCGGAGAGGGCGACCTTGCCCCGCTACAGGGATGCGGGAAGACCGTTCTGCGTTACGAGGAAGTGCTTGCCGGCGAGGAAGAATCATTTGACTGGCCTCGGCTCGACGAGCTGTCCGCCGCGGCCATGTGTTATACCAGCGGCACCACCGGAGATCCCAAAGGCGTCGTCTACAGCCACCGTTCGACGTACCTTCACTCCCTGACCGCCTGCACAGCTAACGCTTTGTCAGTCAGCGAGGCCGACCGTGTGCTGGCCATCGTCCCAATGTTTCACGCCAATGCGTGGGGGCTTATCTACGCAGCGTTGATGTCCGGTGCGGATCTGGTACTGCCTGACCGGTATCTCCAAGCCGAACCGTTGGTGTCGATCATCGAAGACACCAGACCGACCTTGGCCGGTGCAGTGCCGACGATCTGGAACGATGTCGACCGATATCTGGATTCGCACCCTGAGCGGGACATTTCTTCGCTACGGCTGGTCGCGTGCGGGGGATCTGCTGTTCCGCTTTCGTTGATGCGGGCATTCGAAGAGAAGTACAACGTGCCCATTGTGCAGGCCTGGGGTATGACCGAAACCTCGCCGTTGGCGACCGTTGCACGTCCGGCTCACAGAGCCGACGCGACGCGACGATGGGAGATGCGCGCATCCCAGGGTCGGCCGATCTGCGGTGTCGAAATCCGGTTGCGGGATGACGACGGGAAAGACGTGCCGTGGGACGGGCAATCAGTTGGGGAAATCCAGGCGCGCGGTCCTTGGATCACCGGGTCCTATTTCGGAGACAACGATACGGAGAAGTTCGACGAAGGATGGCTGCGTACCGGTGATGTGGGCAAGATCGACGCCGAGGGCTATCTGACACTGACCGACCGCTCGAAAGACGTCATCAAGTCAGGCGGCGAATGGATCTCCTCGGTGGAGCTGGAAAACACGCTGATCGGCCACCCTGCCGTGTACGAAGCGGCGGTAGTCGGCGTCGCGGACGATAAATGGCAGGAAAGGCCGTTGGCGCTTGTCGTCGTCCACCCCGGAACCGATGTTGACGTTGACCAACTCCGATCGTTTCTTGCGGGCAAAGTCGCCAAATGGTGGATTCCTGAGCGATGGAGCTTCGTGTCCGATATTCCGAGGACGAGCGTCGGAAAGTACGACAAAAAGGCCATCCGTGCGCGCCACTCTGCCGGCGAATACCTCATCGAAATCGAAACGTCATAACGTCGAAACCCTGGAATTCCAACAGTCGGAAGGTAATCATGTCCTCACCAATCTCTCCCTGGATGAATGCCGAATTACTCGAGCTTCGTGACCTCGCTGCGAAGTTCTTCTCGGCCGAATTGGCGCCGCATGCGAACCGCTTTGCAGACCAGCACCACGTCGACCGAGAACTGTGGAACCGAGCAGGCGAGCTGGGCCTGCTCTGCATGTCTATACCTGAGGAATACGGCGGAGGCGGTGGCACTTTCGCGCACGAAGCGGTCGTGCTCGAAGAGCAGGCCCGCATCGGTGACAGCTCATGGGGCGCGGGACTGCACAGCGGAATCGTCGCCCACTACATCCTGCAGTACGCGACTGAAGAGCTGCGCGCGCAGTGGCTTCCCAAGATGGCTTCCGGTGAAATGATCGGGGCGATAGCCATGACAGAACCGGGGACCGGGTCCGATCTCCAGAGCGTCAAGACAA
Organism: Mycobacterium sp.; assembly: GCA_035253445.1. GTDB lineage: Bacteria > Actinomycetota > Actinomycetes > Mycobacteriales > Mycobacteriaceae > Mycobacterium. The sequence goes on along the minus strand of DATFCF010000252.1, from coordinate 2,054 downwards.
AAGCCCTCCTTGACGGTGACGAGTACGTGATCACCGGCTCCAAGACTTTCATCACCAACGGCCAACAGGCCGACCTCATCATCGTTGTTGCCAAGACAGATCCGAGCCAGGGCGCTGCGGGCATCTCTTTGATCGCTGTCGAGGCTGACCGGGTGGGATTCCGGCGTGGCAAGGTTCTCGACAAAATCGGCCAGCGCGGCCAGGACACCTCCGAGTTGTTCTTCGATGAAGTGAGAGTTCCGCGCTCGCATCTACTGGGCCAGGCTGAGGGACAGGGCTTCATTCAGCTGATGACGCAACTGCCACAAGAGCGACTCATCGTCGCGGTGGGGGCTGTCGCAGCGATGGAACTTGCCCTGGAGCAGACGCTCAAGTACACGCGTGAGCGGGAGGCGTTCGGTCGGCCTGTCTTTGGCTTTCAGAACACCAAGTTCACGCTGGCTGAAGCCGCGACCGAAACGCGCATCGCACGAGTGTTCCTCGACTACTGCATCGACCTGCACCTTGCGGGTCAACTCGACGTGCAGACCGTCGCCATGGCGAAGTGGTGGACCACTGAGCGAGCGATGAAGGTACTCGATGACTGCATGCAGCTTCACGGCGGATATGGCTACATGACCGAGTACCCCATCTCGAGATTGTGGGTGGATCAGCGCGTGCAAAAAATCTATGCCGGCACGAACGAGGTGATGAAGGAAATCATCTCGCGTTCCCTATGACTCAGAGGAGTTGCCGCCCGCACGTTAGTCATCTAGAGGAGGAGGACTGATGGCATCGATGGTGGTGCCGTATCGCCACGACATGGGCGGCCACTGCGGATCGGGGGCTCTTCGGGATTTGACCGAATGGGCCGGGATCCGTTGGGGTGATGACACCCCGGACGAAGGCATCGTGTTTGCTCTCGGCGGGGCCCTCGACTTCTCGTATGTTCGCTCGGCCCACCTACGTCCACCGATCTACCTCGTTGGACGCAGCGCGGACCTCGAAGACGAATACTTGACCCGGTTGGGCGCGCGCTTCGAGTGTCGTTCGACAGACGACCCCGATCTCGGGTGGAAATGGGTGACCGAACAGATCGATGCCGGTACGCCGGTCATGGTGTGGACTGACATCGCCGAATTGCCCTATCTGAGAACGCGTCTGAGTATGAGCCGGCACGATGTCGTGATCGTAGGGTACGACGACGACGAGGAACTCGCCTTCGTGGTCGATAACGATCGCGATACACCTCAAGCCGTGCCTTACGAGAATCTACGGAAGGCGCGGGCATCGACGGGATTTCCCGTCCCCACGCGGCACACCACCTACGTAGTCGAGTGGCCCGGCGCGGCACCAGATCTCGGCAATGCTGCCCGGTCGGCCTTCCGTAGGTCCGCGGACGCGATGCAGGGTTCGTGTGTGAGCGCGCCGATCACCGAGGACTCCGATTGTGAAATTCAGGTGCGTGGGCTACCAGGGGTATCGACTTTTGTGGAGGATCTCAAGCGGTGGCCGAAGATCTTTGACGACGACACCCTCGACGGAGCCTTGTTTGCGCTGAGCGCCTTCATCGAAAAAGCCGGAACCGGAGGCGGTCTGTTCCGAGATCTGCAAGCACGTGGATGTCGGCGCGTCGCTGAAGAGTTGAGTTTCGAACCTGCGTTTAAAGCAGCGGAGGCTGCAAAGACCGCATCTGAGTTGTGGACCGCGGTTGCGCACGCCGCTTATGACCGCGGTGCAGATCCGCACCGAAGAGCGAGCGGCGCCGCGTCCGTGGCTGCGCAATTGCCGACAGCCGAACGTCGACTCGCGGAGGCGCTGAGGGAGGCAGCAGATCTACTCCTATGAGTTCTGGTTGCTTCGGAGCAAGCCGAACTGGTTGCGACCCAGCGGATTTATTTGAGCGCTTTGAATTGTGTCATAAGAAGGGAGAATCACGATGGCTGTCTTCGCTGATGCGGAAGAGGTTTACCGCTACCTCGCCGGCATCTTTCGACGAGGTTTGGAGAACGAAGACCTTGCGAACAGACTTGCCGGGTCCGGGGTGGTGTTACGGATCCACTACACCGATCCGG
>DATFCF010000251.1:0-13328 GCA_035253445.1 Mycobacterium sp. | reverse complement strand
GGACAACGGCAGCTGGTTGCAGACGCTGACCCGAGACAACGTGGAGCTGATCCGGACCGGAATCGACCGCATCGACCCGAATGGGGTGATCACCGTCGACGGCGTGCACTATCCGGCTGATGTCATCGTGTACGCCACCGGCTTTCAGGCCAACAGGATGCTGTGGCCGATGACCATCGTGGGCAGAAACGGCGAAGTCCTCAGCGAGCGTTGGGGTGAACGGCCGTCGGCGTATTTAGGCATCACGGTGCCGGGCTATCCGAACTTCTTCTGCATGTACGGCCCTGGCACCAATCTCGCGAGCGGCGGCAGCCTGATATTCCACTCTGAATGCCAAATGCGCTACATCACACAGTGTTTGGAGCTGCTGATCACAGACGGCCACCGGTCGCTCGAACCGCGCGAGGACAAGACGACGAGCTGGCACGAACGCACTCAGACCGAGATGCGCAAGATGGTGTGGTCACAACCGTCGATCAAGCACTCGTTCTACAAAAACAGCGTCGGCGAGGTGCATGGGCTCAGCCCCTGGCGCCTCGTCGACTATTGGACGTGGACCCGCGAACCGAATCGGAACGATTTCGTATTCCGTTAGGCCAGTTGCCAATTCATGTTCGTTGCGAACGTGCGGGCGTCGTCGGAAAGCGTGCCCAACTCGTGGCAGCGCTGCACATAGCCCTGCACCATCACCAGGAAGTTCATCGGGTTGTACGCGTCTTCCTCATAGCTCCACAGCCCGTCGCCGGCGTATTTCAGAATCGTGATGACACCCGTTCCGTGGACGCTGCCGTCGCCGGGATCCTTCATGGTGTTCACGTTCTTGTTGATGACCCAGCCCTCGTCGACGTCGATGGAGTACCACGTCACGGGGTAGAACGGCATCTCACTGCCGGGGAAGATGTTTATCGTCGAGACGATCCACTTGTGGAAGACCCCATCGGAAGTACTCCTTCGGCTCGCACGAGCAGAAACTAGAACCTGTTCTACCAGGCAGTGTGGCATGGTGAAGGCATTACTGTCGGCTCATGACGCTCGTCCCCGACCCTGAAGTGATGGCAGAGCTGGCACTGCTGTTCGCCGCCGTCGGCGAAATCGAGGCGCCACCGATCGGCGACGTCCAGACCCGCCGGCTCAACGGCCACCGCCTGTTCGACTATGTAGCCGCCCAGCGGACGCCGGCTCCCGGCGTCGAGGTGGAGCGATACCAGGTGCCTGCCGGCGACGGAACACTGCTCAACGCCGGTTGGTATTACCGGCAGGAGGCGAATCAGCCGGGCAGCGCAGTGCTGTATCTACATGGCGGCGGCATGATCTTCGCTCTCGAGCACATCGGCGAGATGTACGACGTGGCCGTGCGCGAGTACGTCGCCGCCTCCGGCGTGCCGATGCTGGTCGTCGACTACCGGGTGGCGCCCGAACATCCGCATCCCACGCCCGTCGAGGACTGCTACGCGACGGTGCAGTGGCTGGCCGGGAACGCGCGTGCGCTCGGGTTTGATCGGAGCCGGCTCGCGGTGATGGGCGACAGCGCGGGAGGCGGCCTAGCGGCGGGTGTGTGCCTGATGGCGCGCGATCGCGGGGGTCCAGCGGTCGCCCAACAGCTGCTGATCTACCCGATGCTCGATGACCGCACCACCATCCCCGATCCGCAGCTGCTGCCGTTCTTGACCTGGACCTACGACGACAACATCACAGGTTGGGGCGCGCTGCTCGGCGAGAGCGCCGGAACCGACCGGGTATCCCAATATGCGGCGCCGGCCCGGGCCGATGACCTCACCGGCTTGCCGCCGACCTACATCGACACCGGTGACCTCGACATCTTCCGCGACGAGGACATCGCCTACGCGCGGCGCCTCGCGGATGCGGGCGTGCCGACCGAACTGCATCTGCACCCCGGCTGCCCGCACGCGTTCGAGGGGTTGGCCAGCGGAGCTGGCGTCTCGAAGCGAGCAATCAATGATCGCGTGCGTCGCCTGCACATCCTGTAGGGAGCGCAAAACGACCAACAGCGCGATGCGCGTTTGCCTGCTATCGCATTGTCTACCAACGGTATACGTTTCGTAACAACATTCGCGGCTTCGCCGATAACCCAAGCGGGGATTTAGGGAATGAATAATGACGATGCCGCGTCGGATTCGATGTCGGGGTCGCAAGGTAGGAGTTGGTCAATGAGGCTGGCGAAGTATGTGTCTGCCGCGATGATCGTCGGTGCGCTCGGTTTCGGGGCGTTCGGTCCGGGCGGCGCTGTGGCGTCGGCTGGGCCGTCTGCGCCTGCGCCGTTGAAGCCCGGGCACGGGAACGACGATTGGTGCAAGCCGTGGTGCGACAACGGAAACGGTCGCGGCAACGGGCCCGACTGGAATCGCGGCGATGGCGACAAGGGCCCGTGGTGGGCCGGCAACCGGCACGATTGGTGGGACGATCGCAACGGCCCGCCGCCGTGGGGCTGGGGCCCGCCGCCGGCTTATCAGTGGGCCGGAGGGCCGCCGCGGCCGTTCAACTACTGGGGATATGACGTCAACCCGGTGTGGGATGACGGCTTCGGCCAGTGGGGCATCTGGCTGTTTGGGCTGTGGATCCCGATCTTCGGGATCGGCGTGGCCTGACGTCCTCAGGAACCTGAGGACTGGTCGGCCTCGACGACGGCCTTGATCCGCTCGAGTGTCTTGCGCATATCCCGGATGTTTCGCCGTCGTCGAAGCTGGCCACCCAGCACCGAGAACAGCCGCATCGCAATTGAGTCATCGGTACGGAACGACTCGGTGACCTCGGTGCCACCGTCGGTCGGTGTCAGCCGGTAATGCCAGTTGTTGACGGGCTTGTCGCCAAGCAGTACCGCGAAGCCGAATTCGCGTCCGGGTTCGCACGCGGTGACCTCGCACGTCGTCCAGTACACCGGTCCGATCTCGTTGCGCTTGACGTGCCCGCGGAACCGCGCGCCCAGCGCGGGGCCGCTGGCACCCTCAAGCCATTCGGCCTCCATCACTTCCGGCGAGAACTTCCCGGTGTTGCGAACGTCGGCGATGAGGCTCCAGATCTGGTCTGGGGGTGCCGCCATCGACACCGTCACTGAACCGTCCATGAACGTCCTTTCCTGTGGTGATCAGCGCATCAACGCGGCTTCGTCGTCGGCGCAGACGACGGGGTGATGTCGGGCGCCTGGACTTGCGCGCTGAGCGTGTAAATGTGTTCCGGTGTCAGTTCTTTGGTGATCGCCGTGGCAATCGTGGTACTCGGTTCGCCGCCCTTGGACTCGATGTCGGTGTTGATGAGAATCACCATCGTGGTCTGCTTCTCCGGCAGGTACACGGCGACCGTCTGGTAGCCAGGCAGACTGCCGTTATGTCCGATCCACCCGCCGAGATTGAAGATGCCGAGCCCGTAGCCGTCCTGCGGCGGCAGACCGGGCGCGCCGACGGTCTGCAGCCGTTCGGCCTGCAATTCCGGTGTGAGCAGTTTGCCGGTCGCCAACGCGGGCGCCCAGATGTGCATGTCGTCCAGGGTGGAGATCATCGCGCCGGCCGCCCAGCCCCAGGACGGGTCCCAGTCGGTGGCGGTGGCCTCCTTGCCGTCGGCGGTCTGCACGGTGTAGCCCTGCGCATGCGGCTCGGGGAAGGCGTTCGTCGTCGGAAAACTGGTGTGGCTCATGCCTAATGGGGCGAGGATATGGTCGCGGACGTAGTCGTGCAACGGTTGCCCGCTGAGCTTTTCCACCACCAAACCCAGCAGAATGTAGTTGGTGTTGCAGTACAGAAAGCCCTCGCCGGGCGGGAATACGTTCGGCTCGGCGAATGCGAAATCAAGCAGCTCCTGCGGGGAGAACGGGCTCCGTGGGTCGGCGAACATCGCCTGCTGGAACGTTGGCGACTCGGAATAGTTGAACAGCCCGCTCTGCATCCGTAGCAGTTGCCGAAGCGTAATCGTGTCGCCCTGGGGCACTCCGTCGACGTACTTGGCGATGGGATCGTCGAGTCCAACCTTGCCCTGATCGGCCAGCTGCAGTACGCCGGTGGCAGTGAATGTCTTTGTCTGGCTGCCGATTCTGCTGTAGAAGTCCACCTTCATCGGCGAGCGAGTCGCCTTGTCGGCCACGCCGAATGCGCGGACGTAGCTGCCTTCGGGGCCCCAGACGCCGACGATCGCGCCCGGAACGTTGACCGCCGCCATTGCCTGATTGATGGCAGCGTCCAGTCGCTGTGCGACGGCATCACCCATCTGTTTGGCCGGTTCGGCGCTCGACGAAGTCGCCGTCGTCGTCGGTGCTGATTGCTGTGTGGAGGAGTCGTCCGAACACGCCGAAACCGTCAGCGCCATCGTCAGAGCAACAGCGATCGCCCGGATACTCATTAAGGCCACCCTATTCCCAAGGGCGCTGTCGTTGGTCAGGGCTCGGCGGACTCGTCCTCTGGCAGGTCGTGGCGCACCACGCGGACCTGGCCGCGCGGGAGGCACGCCGCATAGCCGTGGAGCTTGCCGTATAGCTCCCAAGCCGTGTGGTGCTGGTCGCTGTGCGCGTGTATCTCGTGACCGTCGGAGAATCGCAAGTGCAGGCTGCCATCCTCGTCCCACCCCGCATGGGTACAGGTTGAGCCCGCAAAGTCGAACAACGCACGCTCTGCGTCCCTAGCCTGCTTCGGGTCGATCAGCACGACCTCTTCGTCGTCCGTTTCGATAGCCGGCAATCTGAAATGAAACGGCGTGGAAACGACCAGTTCGTTGTAGTCGTCCAGGTTCAGAACCAGGCCGTCACGGAACATGATCCGCTGGACCAAACACCCCTCGATCCACAGTCGGGTCATGTTTTCACTTTGACCGGTTCATCACCTCTGCACAAGGGCTTTCGCGCCGATTTCCGTAGCATTGACCGCGGTCCAGGGCACAAGATGATGTGACGTATTGCGGTGACTACTTCGCACTCAGTGAAGAGGGCGTGGGCGCGGTGAACGCAATGCGGCCGACGAAGCCACTCGATATCTGGCTGGGTGGGTCCGTGCCCGCGGCATTCCGCCGAATCGGCCAACTCGGCGACGGCTGGCTCGGCAGCTTTCTCACCCCTGACGAAGTTCGTCACGGCCGCAAGCAGATCCAGCACGCCGCCGCCGAGGCGGGCCGCGAGATCGACCCCGACCATTTCGGCATCAATCTCGCCGTCGGTGACGGCGCGCTGCCGAGCTGTTTGCCTGCCGCGATCAAACGCCGCAGGCCCGACCTCTCGCCGTCCGACCTGCTTGCCGCCCCCAAGCGTCTTCGCTCCGCAGCCCGAACGCGTTCGCCAGCCTGGCATGCAGCGACACTGTCACCCCTTCTCACCACGTGAACCGTGGCGGTTCTGCGACCGTGTTTACAAGTGTGCGGCCCCGGCCATTCACCCGGTGCAGCTTTGATGGGGAGGAGATGGGGATGAGAACTGGATTCGTTCGCACGATCAGGTCGTTCGTGCTCGGCATGGCGGTCGCCGCCCTGGCGCTGGCCCTCGTGAGTCCGCCTTCGGCGATCGCCGACGATCGGCTGCAGTTCACGGGGACGACGCTGTCAGGCGCACCCTTCAACGGTTCCAGCCTGGTCGGCAAGCCGGCTGTGTTGTGGTTCTGGACGCCGTGGTGCCCGTTCTGCAACGCCGAAGCACCCAGCGTCAGCCAGGTCGCCGCCGCCAACCCCGGCGTGACCTTCGTTGGCATCGCGGCCCGCTCCGACGTGGCGGCCATGCAGGGTTTCGTGTCGAAGTACAACCTCAACTTCACCAACCTCGACGACGCTGACGGCTCGATCTGGGCGCGCTACAACGTTCCGTGGCAGCCGGCTTACGTGTTCTACCGAGCCGACGGCTCGTCGACGTTCGTGAACAATCCGACCTCGGCAATGCCCCAGCAGGAGCTTGCCGATCGGGTAGCGGCCCTGGCCGCTTAGGCCGCCGCGCCGTGGACCAGGAGCTGATCGGCTTGGCCTTCGGCGCTGGGTTGGTCGCGGCGCTCAACCCGTGCGGCTTTGCGATGCTGCCCGCCTACCTCGCGCTGGTAGTTCGGGGAGAGGGGACCGGCGCATTGGCCGCGTTTGGTCGTGCGGTGGCGGCCACCGCGGCGATGGCGTTCGGTTTCGTGGCGGTGTTCGGCATCTTCGGCTTGCTGACGGTGTCGGTGGCCTCGACGGTGCAACGCTACCTCCCGTATATCACCGTGCTGATCGGCATAGCCCTTGTCGCCCTTGGCATTTGGTTGCTGTCGGGGCGTGAGCTGAGCATGCTGACACCCAATCCGATCGGCAGCAGCGCGCGCTGGGCCCCGACTGCGCGGCTGGGCTCGATGGTCGGCTACGGGCTGAGTTTCGCCGTCGCGTCGCTGTCGTGCACAATCGCCCCATTCCTGGCCGTCACCGGCGCAGGCCTTCGCGGTGATTCGGTCCTTGCCGCGTTGGCCGTCTATCTCGCCTACGCCGCCGGCTTCACGCTGGTCGTTGGCGTATTGGCGGTCGCCGCGGCGTTGTCCAATGCGGCGGTGGCAGACCGGTTACGCCGAATCATGCCGTACCTCAACCGAATCAGCGGACTCCTACTTGCAGTGGTCGGCCTCTACGTCGCCTACTACGGCTACTACGAGGTGCGAATTTTCAGCGGCAGCACGGATCCCCACGACCCCGTGATCGCGGCGGCCGGCCGACTGCAGGGGGCGATCGCAGGCTGGGTTCACAGGCAAGGCGCGTGGCCGTGGGTGACCGTGCTCGCGGTGCTGGCCGCGCTGGCCGTGTTTACCGCAGCCTGGAGGACAAACGCTGCGAAATATCGCCGTGCAGATCGGGCCACGGTGGACGACGAACCATAGCGATACCGGCGAGTGTGGCCGATACGAGCCCAACGAGTATCCCCATCATCGCGACCCGTTCGGCGTCGACGGCGGGTTGCCATGTCGCCTTGCCGTCATTGACCACGAACACGCCGACCGGCCTGGCCCTGTCCCCGCGCCTTTTGGCGACCGGAATCACCGTTGCGCCATCGGCGGTTTCGTACGGTTCGCCGAACACCCGCGACGCGTCGGCGTCCGGCGCAAGCGTGTCGATAGTTTCTCGAGCCTCTCGCAAGTTCATGCCGTCCTGCTTACTACATCCGAGACGAGAGAGTCAGCGGTCGAACTCGGAACCGTCGTCCGGTACCTCGATGGCTTGTTCGATCAGGTCGGCCTCGTTGGCGTCCCAATCCCGGACCGTCGCGACACGCGCTGTATCGCGCCAGGTGTCCGCGTCGTCGGCATCGATCGGGATGAGTTGCTCCACCACGTCTGCTTCGGGAGTGTCGTCGCCGAACACCCGGCCCTCAGGATTGGTCATGACGGTCTCCGTCGTCGCAGGGGCATTCCAACTCCACGATAGTGCCGTCGCGGACTGTCGCGACGACGACGTTTCGCGGCTGCTCCGGCTTCGATCACCGGGGTCCAGGCGCCGGCTAGTGAGACCGTGTCCTGGCGTCGGCTGCTTCTTGCTCGGCAGCGGTGACGACGACCGCGTCGGGGCCTGGGTACACCGTTGCCACGTGGTCGGAGTGCAGCCAGCGCACGACGTAGGGAGGCGACCCGTCGGCCGAGCGGACCTCGGTGATCAGCCCCCGCTGATCATGTTGTTCGACAGTCGTTCCCTTGATCTCAAGGAAATCGCCCACTTTGGCCTTCATCGTCCGCTCCTTTCGCTCTGGAATGCCCCGATTCTCCTCCTGTTGTGCCCATCGCCACGGTGTAACCGACCGTTCGTCGGCCGCGATTAACCCGATATATGCATGGCCAGCACGAAGGGCGACGAACGTGATTCACCAGGCACCAACGAAATGGATCCGCCGAATCTCGGCGGCTGCGCTCGCGGCGGCAATGCTGCCCGGATTTGTCGGGGTGATCGGCGGTACAGCGACGGCGGGAGCGGCGGTCGAAGTTCTCAGTGTTCCGTCGCCGTCGATGGGCCGCGACATCACTGTCCAGTTCCAGGGCGGTGGGCCCAAGGCCGTCTATCTGCTCGACGGTCTGCGGGCCCGCGATGACCGCAACGGCTGGGACATCGAGACCGGCGCGTTCAGCTGGTTCGACGGCTCCGGACTCTCGGTGGTGATGCCCGTTGGCGGTATGTCCAGCTTTTACACCGACTGGTATCGGCCCGCGGTCGGCAACGGGCAGACCCAGACATACAAGTGGGAGACGTTCCTGACGTCGGAACTGCCGTCATGGTTGGCCGCGAACAAGGGCGTCAGCCCGACCGGCAACGCTGTGGTCGGCGTGTCGATGTCGGGGAGTTCGGCGCTGATTCTGGCCGCCAACCATCCCGGACAGTTCGTCTACGCCGGGGCGCTGTCCGGCTTCCTGAATCTGTCGGCGGGCCTGTGGCCGGTCTTGGTCGGCATCGCGATGGCCGATTCGGGCGGGTTCAACGCGCTGGACATGTGGGGCCCCTACGGCGGCGGCGCCTGGCAACGCAGCGACCCGATGCTGCAGATCGGCCGGCTGGTCGGCAACGGCACCCGCATATGGGTGTACAGCGGCAACGGCAACCCGACCGATCTGGACGCGGGCCTTGGCAACGCTCAGATTCCGGCGCAGTTCCTGGAAGGCCTGACGATCCGCACCAACAAGGAGTTCCAGGCCAACTACCAGGCTGCGGGGGGCAGAAACGGCGTGTTCAACTTCCCGCCCAACGGCACGCACAGCTGGGGCTACTGGGGTGGTCAGCTCCAGGCCATGAAGCCCGACATCCAGCGTGTGCTGGGGGCGGCGCCTGCGCCTTAGAGGTCTCGTGACCAGTACTCGCCGACAAGGGCGTGCCCGAAGCTTGTATGCGGCTCGCGGCGATCGCGCCGGAAGCCGGCCCGCTCGTAGATTCGGCGTGCGTCGACAAGGATGTCGTTGGTCCACAACGTGATTCGCGAGTAGCCGGTTCGGTTGGCGAACCGAAGGCACTCGTCCACGAGCCGGGTGCCGACACCGCGGCCACGCGCTGAGGGCTCGACCAGCAGCAGGCGCAGCTGCGCCGTGCCCGCCGACTCGGCGGCTGTGCAGAACACGCTGCCCGCCCGCTCACCGTCCAGCTCGGCGATCCACGCCGCCTCACGCTTGGTGTCGTGGCGTTCGGCGAAGTCGGCGACGATGCGCGCGACGAGTGCTTCGAACGTCGCATCCCAGCCGTACTCGGTGGCATAACGGGCGCCGTGGCGCTCGATGACCCAACCGAGATCGCCGGGCTCAGGCGCACGCAGAACGAGGCCTGTCGGACGCTCGTGGCCGTCCAGAACGCGTCGGATCTGGCCCATGGCGGCGACGAGCTGCGAGCGCTGCCCCTCATCCAGCGGCCCAACGAGAGCGTCGATCGCACCGACCTGCAACCTGTCGAGGTCCACAAACGCCTGCCGGCCGTCGGCGGTCAGCCGAACGACCTGTCGTCGGCCGTCGGAGGCAGATTGCTCGCGCACGACAAGTCCGGTCGCGGTAAAGCCCGACAGGATGCGGCTGAGGTATCCGGCGTCGAGGTCGAGTTCGCGACGCAGATCGGCTACCGCGACTTCATCGCTATGCGCCAGCTCGAACAACACCCGCGCCTCGGTGAGCCCGAACGCCGACCCTGCGAGGCCCGGCCGGAGCAGGCCGAGGACCCGCGTGTAGAAGCGGTTGAACCTGCGCACGTCATCAATGACGGTCGTCATGGTTGACATGGTCAAAGAATTGTTTGACATTGTCAACTATTCCTGCGCTGCGGGGAAGCGCCGAGGGGCGGATCGCATCCTCCTGGCGGGTCGCTACGGGTCAGCCCTCGAGCGGATTGACGACTGAGATGCATGCATCTCGCCTGGATGGGGCATTGCAGTCAGTCCACAAGTAATGTGCGTAAACTGCCCAGACGACGGGGGATGCACGCGGACCGCGCGGAGCTTAAGACCAGACCAAAAAGATGTCAGAGGCTGCAGACTTGCCAGAAATCACGAGCGACACTCAGAACTTGAAACCGCACTTCGAAGACGTGCAGGCGCATTACGACCTGTCCGACGAGTTCTTCCGGCTCTTCCTGGACCCCACTCAGACATACAGCTGCGCCTACTTCGAACGCGATGATATGACGCTTGAAGAGGCCCAGATCGCCAAGATCGACCTTTCGCTTGGCAAACTCGGCCTGGAACCCGGAATGACGTTGCTGGACATCGGCTGCGGATGGGGTGCCACACTCAACCGCGCGCTGCAGCGCTACGACGTCAATGTCGTCGGCCTCACGTTGAGTGAGAACCAGAAGGCCCACGTCGAGAAGGTCTTCGCCGAATCTGACAGTTCACGCAGCAAGCGGGTGCTGCTGCGCGGCTGGGAGCAGTTCGACGAACCAGTGGACCGCATCGTGTCGATCGGCGCGTTCGAGCACTTCGGCCGTGACCGCTACGACGACTTCTTCAAGAAGGCCTATCAGGTCTTGCCGGACAACGGGGCGATGCTGCTGCACACCATCATCAAGCCCACCGACGAAGAGTTCGCCCAGAGTGGCTTGCCGCTGACCATGCGGCTGCTGAAGTTCAGCAAGTTCATCATGGACGAGATCTTCCCTGGCGGCGATCTTCCGAAGCCGACGCAGGTCGAGGAGCACGCCGCGAAGGCCGGCTTCGAGCTCAAGCGCGCGCAGCGGCTGCGCCTGCACTACGCCCGCACGCTGGACATCTGGGCGGAGGCGCTCGAGGCCCGCGAGGACGAGGCCATCGCGATCCAGTCACAAGAGGTCTACGACCGCTACATGAAGTACCTGACCGGCTGCGCCGAACTGTTCCGCGAGGGCTACACCGACATCTGCCAGTTCACGCTCACCAAGAGCTAGGGCAGGTTGGCCGCGCCTACCGTTGCCACTGCGTCGATCACCGCGTCCGGATTGTCCAGCGACACAAAGGTTCTGGAGTCCGGCACCTCGATGAGCGTGGAGTTGGGGAACAACGCCGCCAGCCGGCGGCCCAACGCAGGCGTGAATGCGCGATCTCGCTGACCCCAGACGATGGTGACGGGTTTGGTGAAGCGCGGGAGGCGGGTCGACACCCCCGTCAGATCGGTCCTCGCCACATTTCGCAGCAGTCGGGCGAGGTCGCGCCGGATGCGAACATCGGTGCGGCCGGGTTCGAGCCACGAAGCCGTCAGCTGCGGATCTGGATGAGTCAGCAACCCGAAGCCCAGCGGAGAGTGTCGCAGTGCCTTCAGCCGCATCTGTTCGAAGAGCACCTTGATCGAGATCGGGCCGCGCAGTAGCGCGAAGACAAGGTTGAAGGGGAATGGCGGGAACTTGTCGAACGCGTCGCAGTTGGTCAGTACGAGCCGTCCCACTACGTCCGGGTAGGCGTCGACGACGAACTGGCACAGACCGCCGCCCGTGTCGTTACCGACCAGCGTCACGTCGGTAAGCCCGAGCTCGACGATGAAGTCGCGAACCATCGTGGCGACCGCGTGCGGCGACAACTCGGCGTGATCGTTGACTGGAATGGTGTGTGAGCCCAGCGGCCAGTTCGGCAGGTAGCAACGGAATCCCCGCCGCGCCAATCCCTCGGCGACCCGGTCCCAGAGCCTGCTGTCGACGAGAATGCCGTGCACGAATACCACGGGCGGATGCGGTGACTCCTCCGGACCCAACACGCGGTAATCGATGGTGGCCTGCTCCAGCGCAACCTGCGGCATCTTCGCTATCCTTCCGATCAGACTTACAAACACCTAGTATGAAAGTTACGTGCAGCCTGTATGAAAGTCAATGAGGAACTGGCTGGCGACCCGCCGGCCCGTCGCACCCAGGCCCAGCGGACCGCCGCGACCCGGGCGCAGTTGATCGATGCTGCGCGAAAGTTGTTTGCCGACAAGGGCTTTGCCGAAGTATCCACACAGGCGATCGTTGCGGCGGCCGGGGTGACGCGCGGGGCTCTGTATCACCAGTTCGACGACAAGGCGGGTCTGTTCGCGGCCGTGTACGAAGAGGTCGAACGTGAGCTGGTCGCCGACGTCGCGCAGCAGATCGCAAACGACCAACCCCTGGATCCGCTGGAGGCGATGCGGGTCGGGGCTCGGCGGTTCCTCGACCGCTGCGCAGCGTCTGACGTGCAACAGATCGTCCTTATCGACGCACCGGCGGTGCTGGGCTGGGACAAGTGGCGTGCTGTCGGCATGAAGTGCGGGCTCGGCGTCATCGAGGGCATGCTCGCGCACGCGATCGCGCAAAAAGTGATACCCGAGCAGCCGGTGCGCCCGACCGCGCATGTGCTGCTGGGGGCGCTCGACGAGGCTGCGCTGTTCATGTCACGAGCCAGCGATCGCGAACAGGCTCGTAGGGAGATGGATGCGGTCTGCGACCGCTTGATCAACGGGATCGCGTGCGCCTAGATATCAGCAGTCAAAACGCTACGCGGCACCCGAGAACGCGTAGACCAGCACGCCCCATGACACCAACTCGGTAAGGCCGAGCCCGCTGGCCATCAGCCAGCCGTAAAACGGGCGGACTCGTCGGCCGGTCATCCGCCGGTCAGGCTCCGTTGCAACAGCATGGTGTCCAGCCAGCGGCCGTGTTTGAATCCGACGGCACTGAGCCGGCCCGCGTCAACGAACCCTCGATTACGGTGCAGTGCAAGGGAAGCCGCGCCGTTGTCATCGACGATCACGGCGATGACTTCACGAATGCCTGACCGCGCGCAGCCCTCGAGCAGGGCGTTGAGTAGGCGGCCGCCGACGCCGCGACCGACCGCGTGCGGCGCGAGGTACACGGAATCCTCCACGGTGTGCCGGTAGGCCGGTCTGGTCTTCCACGGCGCGCAGTAGGCGTATCCGGCGACATCGCCGTCGTGCGTCGCCGTCAGGAACGGCAACTCGAGTTCGGTGACATCTCGCAGCCGTTGCAGCCATTCGGCCCGATCGGGTGGAGTGAGCTCGAACGTGGCCACTCCAGTGCGCACATGATGGGCGTATATCTCGCCGGTCGCATCGAGGTCGTTCGGTGAGGTAGGGCGGAATTCGAAGCACGCTGCCGCCTGGCTGTGACGCCGGCACCTTTCCCGCATACGCGGCGGGTTCACACGAGTTCGTCGTAGTGGCGTCGGGCACGTTGACCCTGAGCATCGGTGAGCGCGAATTGACCTTAACTGCAGGCGATTCGGTGTATTTCGCCGCAGACGTCCCGCACGGTTACGCGAACCGCGGCCCGACGCGATGTATGTACCACGTGGCGGCGTTGATCATGCGACCACGCACGCCGGGAACGGGCCGGATGCGCCGCTAGCAGGCGACGGGATGCGATTCGCAAAACGGTGTGGTGCCGGGAAAGCGGTAGCGATGACCGGCTACCCATCGATACACCACATCTTGCAGCGA